>JAJYHA010000217.1 GCA_021784995.1 Myxococcales bacterium | reverse complement strand
CTCGCCTCCAGCAGGCGGTGCGCGAGGTCCTCGGCGATGCTGCGCGCCACCGCCTCCAGGGCCTGCGCCTCCAACACGGTGGCGGTGCTTCCCGGCGCGGCGCCGCGCGCGCGTGCGCCGCCCTCCACCATCGCGGCCACCTGCCCCTTCCGGTCGATGGCCAGCACCGAGGCCTTCACCTCGAAAGGCTTTCCGGCGCGCGCGTCGGCCGCCCCGACCATCACCACCGTCGGGCGCAGCCGGTAGGCGATGCCCTTGCCGCCGTCCACCACGTTGAAGCCCTGGCGCCGCAGGTGGCGTGCGAGCGCCTCGCCGAGGGTCGCCCGCGAGGCCTCGGTGCCGGGGTCGCCTTTCACGGGCTCCACCACCACCGTCCGGACCCGCTGGCTGGAGCCGTGGCTGGCCCGCTGCGACGGCGGCGCCGGTGGCCGGGAGGGTTCTCCGGCGGCTGCCTGGCCGAGGGCGAGTGCCGCCCCGACGGAGATCAGGAGGAGAGCGCGCACCCGGTCAGCTTACCACCTCACCGCGCACCGTCCGCTCGGCGCGCTCGCGGAAGAGGGCGTGGAGCCGTGTCGTCACGGGTCCCACCCTGCCCGACCCCACCGCCTGGCCGTCGACGCTGGTCACCGGCAGGATCTCGCGCGCGGTCGAGGTGAGGAAGGCCTCCTCGGCGGTCATGAGCTCCGCGGGTCGCATGGCGTGCTGCCGGACCTCGAGCCCGGCCCTGCGCGCCAGCGCGAGCACGACTCCCCGCGTCACCCCCTCCAGGATTCCGGCCGCGAGCGGCGGAGTCTCCACGCGGCCCTCGCGCACGGCGAAGAGGTTGGAGGACGCCCCCTCGGTCAGGAGGCCGTCGCGGTCGAGCAGCAGCGCCTCGTGCGCGCCCGCGGCGCGCGCCTCCGCCAGCGCCAGCACGTTGCCGAGGTGGGCGCCCGTCTTGGCCGTGGTGTCGACGGCGTCCGGGGCGTCGTGGCGGATGGCGACGATGCGGCAGGCCACGCCGGTCCGGTAGGCGTCCGCGGGTGGCCCGCGCAGCGCCGTCGCGATGACGATGGCGCGCGGCTCCACCGCGAGGGCCGGGTCGAGGCCGAGCTCCCCCGACCCGCGCGTCACGATCACCCGCACGGACCGCTCGCGGCGGTTCCACGGGGCGGCGCCGGGATCGGGCGGATCGCCACCGGCCGACGCGGCCAGCGCGCGGGCGATCTCCGCCCCGAGGCGTTCGTCGTTCCAGGGGAGCACCAGCGCGAGCCGTGCCGCCGATCGCCGCATGCGGGCCAGGTGCGCAGCCACCTCGAAGGGCCTCCCGCCGTAGGTGCGGATCACCTCGTAGACGCTGTCACCGTAGAGGAAGCCGCGATCGAAGACCGAGACCACCGCCTGGTCGGGCGGCACCAGCACCCCGTCCACGCTCACCGCCGTCGTCATGCGCACGCCCCTCGTCGTTGGTGGGGGAGTTTATTTGACGGGTCTGCAGGCCGGCGCGATATCTGGCGATGTCATGCCTCACGACGTCGAGTGCACCCACTGCCACGTGCTCATGACGAGCTGGTCGGCGGCGGGGAGCCCGGTGCGGTACTGGCAATGCCCCTTCTGCGGTCGCACGCACTCCTCGCTCTACAGCGAGGTCTTCGCCCGAGGCGCGGGCGCCCGGCGCGTCGATCCCGCGGGACCGACCGCGGCTCCGCGGGGCGCCCCGCAGGCGAGCGTGGAGCAGATCGCGTGGGGCCAGCTCAAGGCGCGCGCCGCCCAGTGGTTCGCACGGCTCGAGCAGGAGCAGGTCCCCGCGCCCCCGCAGCCCAGAGGCGTGCGCCCCGGGGTTGCCGTGGCCACGGCACGCCGCCGCGCCTAGGAACGCCGCCCCGGCGGCCGTTGCGCGCCGTCACCGCCGTGGTATGAGCGCAGCGGGGCGCTAGCTCAATGGTAGAGCAGCGGCCTTTTAAGCCGTTGGCTGAGGGTTCGAGCCCCTCGCGCCCCACTCCCCGTCCTCCCCGTCGAGTGTCAGCCCGGCCCGGCAGGATGCTGCTCGCGCCGGCTGCTTCCCGGGTGGGCGACGGTGGGCGGGGTGGCCGCTTCGGGCGCGAGGAGGCGTGCGATGGGGTTCGAGCTGGGGAGGCTCGTGCGGGAAGCAGCCGGCGTGGTCGGTTCCCGCCTGGCGCGTGCGGCGCGCGATCTCCGGCGCAGGGCCCAGGACGAGGCCGATCGCATGTGGCGCGAGGTTGGCGCCCGGCTCAGGGTCCACATCTCCGCGGCGATCGAGGAAGGGCGCTGCGGCCGCGGAGTCCGGGCCGAGGCGAACCTCGCGGTGGGGCCGCTCACGCGGGTCGTGACCGAGACCATCACCGAGGTGCTCGTCCGCTCCGGCTACCAGGCGATCCAGGCGGACGTCGACGGCCGCCCGCTCCCGGCGGTGGTGCACGGGACCGTGCGCAGCCACCGACCGAGCGTCTCCGCGATCGGTGGCGGACGCCCGGTCTACCTCGACGTGTACCTCCCCGAGGAGAGCGATCCCGACGAGCAGATCAGCCGATGGCAGCTCTTCGCGAGCGCGGCCTCACGCACCGGCGGCGAGTTCCACGTCGTGGTCCCGGCGTGGATCGAGGGAGCGTCCGGTGCGTTCTGGGCCCGTCAGGTGGCGAGCGCGACCGGGCTCACGATCACCAAGGTCTGGGAGATCTGACGGCCAGCCACCGCGCCGACGCGCGGCCTCGACCCCTCCGGCCGCGGCCCGCCCCCGTCGTCATCCCCACAGCTTCTCGTGCGTGCTCACGATCCGGCCGCAGTGCACGCAGACCTTCGTGCGATCCCCGATCACCGCTGAGCGACCGTTGCCGTCGGTGTGCTCGCAGCCGTCCAGGAGGTTCGCGATCTGCTCCTGCATCTCGCGAATCTGGCGCTCCAGCTTCGCGACGTCGTTCTTCAGGAACTCCTTGCGCGCGAGACGCTCGGTCTGCGTCAGGGAACGGGCCGAAGCCTGGGGTGGCTCGCTCATGTGTCACCTCGGGGCGACTCTCGATGCGAGCCTACCGCGACTCCCGGGCGAAAGTCTCTCCGGCGGCCCCACCGCCGCCACGACGACCCGCCCGTCACGGCCCGGCCGCGGTCCAGAGGTCCACCACCAGCGGCCTGTGGTCGGAGGCGTCCGTGACCTGCTGCCAGGCCTTCACCTCCACCCGGGTCACCACGGCCGCGACGCCGTGGCAGAGCAGCGCGTAGTCGATCCGCTCCCGGGCCCCGCCGCCGGACCAGGTCCAGGCCTCGGCAGGCGGCAGCGAGCCTCCAGCGTCCAGGCAGGCGGGATCGCGCAGCAACGGCGCGAGCGCAGCCGATCCGGGGAGGTCGTTCAGGTCGCCCGCCACCAGGACCCCGACCGTGCTCGGGTCCGCGGCGGCGTCGCGCGCGATCTCGCCGATGCGCACCGCCTGCTCGCGCCGGCGCTCGTCCTCCGCCGGATCGAGGCGCGACACGAGGTGCGCCCCGAGGAGGAGCAGGGTGCCATCGTCCCACGGGATCTTCACCTCCAGCAGGTCGCGAGCCCAGAGCCGCCGGCCGTCGGCCGCGCGCTCCTCCAGGTGAGAGGGCCCCGGCTCGAACGGGAGCCGCGAGAGCACGCCCACGTCGATGCCCCGCGGATCGTACCCCTCGCGCAGGAACGAACGGTAGCCTCGGCCGGCGAGCGCCCCCGCTGCGAGCCGCTCCAGGAGCTCGACGCCTTCCACCTCCTCGAGCACGAGCACGTCGGCCTCGAGCCGGGCCAGGACACCTCCGACGCGCTGGAGCTTGGCCTCCACCTCGGCCGGCGTGGGCACCAGGTCCTTGTCCCCCGGCGGCGAGGCGCGGTCCACGGCGTCGAAGAGATCGTGGACGTTCCAGGTGGCGATGCGCAGGAGCGCGGCGTCTGCGGGCGAGGTCGCCGGCTCGCGCGGCTCCTCGGCGCCGCAGGCCAGGAGGAGCACGCTCACCGCGGCGGCCACGATCCGGAGCGGACACGGGACGGTGCGCACGAGGTCGCGGGATGCAACGCATCTGCCATCCCCATCTCGACGTGCGCACCGGCGGAGCCGGCGTCCGGGAGGTCTCGGGTACGCACCCCGCGACCGCTCGACGGCCGCCGCGGCGGGGCCGTCGCCACCCCTGCGCGCCTGGCCGTCGAAAGGCGTGCCGGAAGGGCCACGATGCTTTGACAGGACGGAGACCTTTCGGTAGTACTGCCGCCCCGACCCCATCGTCTAGAGGCCCAGGACACGGCCCTTTCAAGGCTGTAACCGGAGTTCGAATCTCCGTGGGGTCACTTCACTCCCGGTCGGCGGCGCCCGTGGGCCTCTCGCGTTCAGGGGCGCAGGATCGAGAGCGAGGGGTCGGGTTCCTGCAACACCGCCCCCAGCTCGCCGTCACGCCCCGTGGTCAGGATCTGCTCCCGCGTGATGACGTGCAGCGGCGAGATCGTCGCGGGGTGCTGCGCCTACGGCGCCCCGCCTCGCCCGCGGGCCACGTTCACGCGCATGCCGGCATCCTGCGCCGGATCCTGGCGCCCGCACGCGCCCGTCGCCCCCAGGCCGCTTCGGAGGCACCCGATCCGGAGCGGCTCGGCGGGGAGATCAGCGCGCAGGCCGTGGCTCCTCCACGGCCCGGACACGCTCCCGGGCCAGCCAGGAGGCGCGCGCGGCCGCGTACTCGCGGCGGAACTGCTCCAGCGCCTCCGAGAGCGCCCTCCGCACCAGCGTGGGCGCCTGGGAGGCCGGGGCCGCGACCACCCCGCCCTGGCCCCAGGTCCGTGCGAACGCGACCGAGCGGGGATCCCCCTCCAGCCGCGCCCACTGGGAGGCCCCGAGCTCGTACCGGACGACCGCCAGCGGGTCGGCGCCCGCCGTGCCCTGGACCACGAGGAGCTCGAGCTTGAGCTGCCCCTCCTCGCCCGGCGTGACGGCCGGGTTCGCAGCGTGGGTGCCCTCGTACCGGATCACGTGGATGTCCGCACCGCGCAGCGCGGCCTCGATCTGCGCGGCGAGCGCACGGCGATCCAGGGAGGCGACGTGCCCCGGGTCGTCCACGTCGACCACCACCGTGAGGCCGTTGAGGTCGCCCAGGGAGTCCCGGGCGCTGACCAGGGCCTCCGCAGGCGGCGCGGCGTGGAGCGAGAGGAGCGCCAGCAGCGAGAGCGAGAGCACCGGTTCCTCCTGATCCGTCCGGCATCCGGCTAGAAGCGGTACCCCACCGCGCCGAATCCGGACTGCGTGGTGTAGCTCCCCTGCACGCTGCTCCCCAGCGTGTAGGCATAGCTGGCCGCGACGTACAGCTCGCGCCAGATACCCTGCTCGACGCGAATCGAGAACTCGTCCTCGGTCGCGCCGGCCTGGTAGGCCTCGAGCTGCGCGAAGGCGCCGCTCCCGACGTGGCCGCGGCTCCCGCTCGCACCGGTGGCCCCGCCGGCCCTCAACCGCCGGTAGAAGACCTGATCGCCGGACGAGAGTGCATACCCCACGGCGAGGTAGGTGCGCCGGGCGAGACGGATCTCCGCGCTGGTGAGCAGCCGATCCAGCGCCAGGGAGAAGACCGGGGCCGAGGCCCAGCTCTGCGCCCGCGCGTAACCGGCCCGGAGCGACAGCCAGCGCCAGGGCCTGACGCGCGCGACGGCGGCCACGTTGAGCTGGAGCGCGCTGCGGGCCGGATCGCCGAAGAACGCGTAGGAGAGCCCGGGGGAGGCGCTGACGGCGAGCCAGTCGGTGAAGTCGTAGGTGAGCGAGAGCTCGCCGCCCGGGACGTTGCGGCTCAGATCGGTCGCGCCGGGGCAGAGGACGCCGTCGTAGCGCACCCCAGCGTAGAGCCGGGCCGCGGACGAGAGCTCGAGCTCGGCGCCCAGCTCCGCCCACGCGGAGAAGGTGGAGGTGCCGAAGGAGCTCAGGGCCGACGAGGAGGGCGCGAGGTCGACGTTGCTGTCGTACCCACCGCCCACCCCGACGGAGCCCTCGACCTGCGGCGCCGCGCCCCGCGCCAGCAGCAGCACCGTCGTGGCGAGGAGGAGGTTCATCGTGCGCGCGTGGCGGCCGGGGCCTCGCGCATCATACCGGCTCGACGCGACGGCGCGGGGGTGCGCGGGGCGGGGGTGCGCGCACGCCGCACATGGCGCCGCCGCGGCCGGCGCGGAGCGCTAGAAGGACCGCCCCACGATCGCCTTGGCGACGAGGCGCTGACCGGTGGCCGTGGTGAGCGCGCCGCCCAGCGCCAGGTTCACCTCCCAGGGCGAGGCGTGCTCGGGCGAGCCGGACGCGGCGTCGCGGCGGCGCGCCGGATCCACGAGATCGACCACGCCCAGGAGCAGGTGCTCCTGGTCGTGCAGGGGCAGGAGGCCGTCCCCGATGAAGCCCAGGCCGGCGTAGTACTCGGCCCCCACCGCGAAGCCGAGCAGCGTGTCGAAGGCGACCTTGGCGCACGGCTCAAACTCCGGCCGGAAGCGGCCGGGCCCGGCGAGCCCGTACCCGACGATCGGGTTCACGAGGAGCAGCCACCGGTCGTCCTTCCAGCCGACGATGGGGCGCAGCTCGCCCGCCCACGGCTGCGGCTCGGCGATCTGCGGCACGTGCGCGATCTCCAGGTTGAGCCCGAGGAGGAGCGGGATCCCGAGCCGCTCCTGCGCCGCCTCGGGCACCACCAGCTTGGCGCGGATCTTCGCGCCGGCGAACCGGGCGTCTCCCCCGGGCGCCATCAGGAACTGGAGGTAGGCGCCCGCCTCCAGCCAGTCGGTGACGCCGACCGACGGCTCCAGGGTGAGGTGGCCCACGCGGTCGGGTGGGATCTCGCCCGGGTATTGCGGGCGGGTGGCGCCCGTGAAGGCGTAGTTCAGGTGCACCTCGAGCCCCACCTGGCCCGGCGCGTCCACGTCGACGTCGTAGACCTGGATCTCGAAGCGGTCCAGGGCGAGGGGGCGGCCCGGCGCGACCGCGGCCAGCGCGGCCACGACGAGGAGCACGCCGCGGACGGCCGAAGAGGGCGGGCCCACGCCCACCGGGAGCATCGCGGCGCCCGCCACCGGCCCGGCCGCCCTCAGGCCTCGCGCCAGGGCTCGGCGGAGCGCAGCGCCGCGACGATGGCCCGCGTCGAGGGGGAGCGGTTCAGCGTGTAGAAGTGGACGCCCGGAGCGCCGCGGCGCAGCAGCTCGGCGCACTGGAGGGTCGCGAAGGCGACGCCGAGCTGGAGCGCGGCCTCCGGATCCTGGCGCCGCACCTCCATCGCCGCCCGCAGCGGCGGCGGGATCTGGGCGCCGCACAGGGCCGTGAACCGCTCCACCTGGTCCACGTTCGTGAAGGGCATGATCCCGGGCACGATCGGGACCTCGATGCCGGCCGCCCGCGCGCGCTCCACGAACCGGTGGTAGTGCGCGTTGTGGAAGAAGAGCTGCGTGATCAGGAAGTCTGCCCCGGCGCGCACCTTCGTGACGAGGTGGCCCAGGTCGCGCGTCAGGTCGGGCGTCTCGACGTGCCCCTCGGGGTAGGCGGCCGCCCCGACGCAGAAGCTCCAGCGGCGGCCCTCGCCGCGGATGAACTGCACCAGCTCGCTCGCGTGCCGGAAGCCCTCCGGGTGCGGCTCGAACGAGGCCTGGCCGCGGGGGGGATCGCCCCGGAGCGCGAGCACGTTGTGGATGCCCGCCCCGGCGATCTCGTCCAGGACCTCCGCCAGCTCGGCCCGCGAGGCGCCGGCGCAGGTCACGTGCGCCATCGCCTCCACCTCGGTCTCGCGCTTGAGCCGCGTGACGAGCTCCAGGGTCCGCTGGCGCGTCGAGCCGCCCGCGCCGTAGGTGACCGAGACGAAGGCGGGGCCCAGGGGCCGCAGCGCCTCCACCGTCTCGAAGAGCTGGCGAACGCCGTCGTCCGTCCGGGGCGGGAAGAACTCGAAGGAGAAGATCGGCTCGCCCCGCTCGCGCGCGAACCGCAAGATGTCGGTGACCTTCACGGCGCGCAGGTTACCATTCTCCCGTCATGAAGCCTCGCGAGCCGGCGCGGACGCCGCGTTACATCACCCCGGAGGGCTTCCGCAGGATCGCCGCCGAGCACGAGCGCATCTGGACGGAGCTCCGGCCTCGCGTCGTGGCGGAGGTGGAGGCGGCCGCCGCCCTCGGCGATCGGAGCGAGAACGCGGAGTACATCTACGGCAAGCGCAAGCTGCGCGAGCTGGATCGCCGCCTGCGCTTCCTCAGCGAGCGGATGGACGAGCTGACGGTGGTGCAGCCCCGGCCGCACCCGAGCGGCCGGGCCTACTTCGGCGCCTGGGTGGTGGTCGAGGACGCGGAGGGCGGGGAGCGGACCTACCGGCTGGTGGGTCCCGACGAGGCCGACGCCGCGTCGGGCCTGGTCAGCGTGGAGGCGCCGCTGGGGAGAGCCCTCCTCGGCAAGGCGGAGGGGGATCTGGCGCGCGTCCGGAGACCGGCCGGCACGGTGGTGGTCACGGTGCTGGAGGTGCGCTGGACACAGGCCACCCGCTGACGGACGCCACCCCTCCCCCCTCCGGATCCGTGGCGCGCTCACCGGGCGGGCAGCCCGCCCTGCCCATCCGCGGCGTCGCGCCGCCCCTCGCCCTCCGGCGGGAGATCCTCCCGGATCAGCGAGGCGATGCGCGCCCAGAGCGCGTCGGCGCCGGTCCCCTCCACGGCGGAGAAGGCCACCACGTCGTCCGTGGCCAGGCCCAGCGCCTGCGCGATCGCGCGGACCGCGCCGAACCGCCGGGCCCTGGGCAGCTTGTCGATCTTGGTCGCCGCGACCAGCACGCGCCGCCCGTGCGCCGCCAGGAACGCCAGCGCCTCCCCGTCGCTCCCCGTCGGCTCGTGGCGCGCGTCCACGATGAGCACCACCGCCGCCAGGTCGCGGCGGTCCTGCAGGTACTCCTCGATCATGGCCGCCCAGCGCTCGCGCTCCTGCCGTGACACCCGGGCGAACCCGTAACCGGGCAGGTCGCAGAGCCGCAGCGGTCGCGGCCGCGCCGCCGGCGAGTCCTGGCGCAGGACGCGGAAGAACTGGAGCGCCTGCGTCCGGCCGGGCGTCCCCGAGACGCGCGCCAGCCCGGGCCTGCGCACGAGCGCGTTGAGCATGGAGGACTTGCCGACGTTGCTGCGGCCGACGAAGGCCACCTCCGGGAGGCGCTCCGCCGGCCACTCGGCGCGCCGCGTCGCCGTCTTGAGGAACTCCGCCGCGACCACTTTCGCCACGCCGCCGCACTATAATCCGGCGCCCGGCCGAAGTCCGGGCTCCATGCGCGTCGTCGGCCTCACGGGCGGGATCGCCAGCGGGAAGAGCTCCTTCGCGGCGGAGCTGCGCGCCCGCGGTGTGCCCGTCGTCGACGCCGACCG
>JAJYHA010000010.1 GCA_021784995.1 Myxococcales bacterium | reverse complement strand
GCCTCGAGAAGGACTCGCTGACGGGCATGGTCTCCTACGACGGCATGAACCACGAGAAGATGGTCCGCACCCGCGCCCAGAAGGTGGCGAACGTGGTGGAGGACGTGCCGGATCTCGAGGTCGAGGGCCCGGCGCAGGGCGACGTGCTGCTCGCCTCCTGGGGCGGGACCTTCGGCTCGGTCCGCGCCGCGTCGGAAGCGCTGCGCGCCCAGGGCAAGTCGGTGGCCCACGCCCACTTCCGCTGGCTGAACCCGATGCCGAAGAACGCCGGGAAGGTGCTGCGCAGCTACAAGAAGGTGGTCGTCCCCGAGGTGAACGCGGGACAGCTCGCCTTCTACCTGCGCGCGATGTTCCCGGGGGTGGATCCGATCCAGTTCAACCGGATCAACGGCAAGGCGATCAAGATCACCGAGCTCGTCGCGAAGGTGAACGACCTCCTCGGCTGAGCCCTCGACTCGAAAGGACGACCAGAACCCATGAGCACGACGACCACCGGCAACGGCAAGGCGGCGCCCGGCGCGCTGCCGGTCTACACCAAGAAGGACTTCGAGTCGGGCATCGATCCGCGCTGGTGCCCCGGCTGCGGCGACTTCTCCATCATCAACCAGGTCCAGCGGACGCTGCCCGGCGTCGGCGTGGCCCGGGAGAACATCGTCTTCATCTCCGGCATCGGCTGCTCGAGCCGCTTCCCGTACTACATGAACAACTACGGGATGCACACGCTGCACGGCCGCGCCGCCACCTACGCGTCGGGCCTGAAGATCTCGCGGCCCGAGCTGATGGTGTGGGTGATCACCGGCGACGGCGACGCGCTCGCCATCGGCGGCAACCACTTCATCCACTGCATGCGGCGGAACGTCGACATCAAGATGGTGATGTTCAACAACCGCATCTACGGCCTGACCAAGGGCCAGGTGTCGCCCACCTCCGAGCTGTCGAAGAAGACCAAGACGACGCCGTACGGGTCGGCCGACTACCCGTTCAACCCGCCCGCGCTCGCGCTCGGCGCCGGCGCCACGTTCGTGGCGCGCACGGTCGACGTCGAGGGGCAGCACATGGGCCAGGTGCTCAAGGCCGGCGCCGACCACAAGGGCAGCGTCTACATCGAGGTGTTCCAGAACTGCCCGGTCTTCAACGACGGTGCCTACACCTGGCTCACCGACAAGGCGGTCAAGGGCGACGTCATGCTGAGGATGGAGGAGGGCAAGCCGCTCCTCTTCGGCAAGGACATGAAGAGGGGCATCCGCTTCAACCCGCAGACGGCGGAGCTCGAGGTGGTGACCGTGGGTCAGAACGGCGTCACCGAGAAGGACATCCTCGTGCACAACCCGAAGCGCGAGGATCCCACCATCGCCTTCATGCTCGCCAACCTCTCGGGCAAGCCTGGGTTCCCCACGCCGATCGGCATCTTCCGCGACGTGAAGAAGCCCACCTGCGACGAGCTGAACTGGCAGCAGATCGCGGCGGTCAAGGCGAAGAAGGGCGTGCCCTCCATCCGCGAGTTCCTCAGCGACGCGGACACCTGGGAAGTGAAGTAGTCCATCCTCGCGTGCGGGGCGCCCGGCCTGCGCCGGGCGCGACCCGAAGGCTCACACGACGGCCCCGGCCCGGCGCACGCCGGGTCGGGGCCGTCCTGCCATCGGCCCACGGGGCGCCCGTCAAGGAGATGGGGCCGCGCAGGCCTTCGCACCCTCGAGGCTCACCGTGCAGCGATCTTCGCCGGGGGCGACCTCGAGGCAGCCGCGGCAGGCCGCCACCGCCGCCTCGCACCGGCCGGCCCGCGCGAGGGAGACGCACCAGCCGTGGAGCGCCTCCACGTAGCGCGGAGCGAGCTGGACGGCGTGCCGGTAGGCCTCGGCCGCCTCGTCCCAGCGCCCCGACTCGTGATCCATGTAGGCCAGGTCGTGGTAGGCCTCCGCCACGTCGGGGCGCGCCTCGAGCAGGTGCAGGTACTCGCGGCGCGCCGCACGCCAAAGCTCCTCCCGGCGCGACCCGTCGAGGCGGCCGCGGTGCAGGAGGGTGCGCGCCAGATCCAGGCGCGCCACGAGGAGATCCGGATCGACCTCGAGGGCGCTGCGGAAGTCGGCCTCGGCCGCTGCCGTCCGCCCCTCGGCCAGGTCGAGCTCACCCAGGTTCACGTACCCCTCGGCGAAGTCGGGGACGACCCGCACGGCGCGCTGGAACCGGCGCCGCGCCTCGCCCATGGCGCCCAGGCGCCGCGCCACGATCCCCGCGCCGTTGAGTGCCTCCGGGATGTCCTCGTTGAACTCGAGCGCGTGCGCGAAGGCAACGTCGGCTCGCTCGAGGTCCCCGATCGAGAGGTAACGGTAACCCTTGGCGATCTCCTCGCCGGCCCGCGCGTGGACGCGGAGCGAGGGGGCGCAGGCGAGGAGCAGGGGTCCGACGAGCGTCAGCGCGTGGCGGCGGTGCGACATGCGACCCCGGCCTGCCAGTCGCGTGCCGGGCTGCGGGTGATCGATTTGACAGCACACGTAGGGTCACATAGCTTCACGTCGTCCATGCCGCGCAAGAAGATCTCCACCACCATTTACATCACGCCCGAGCAGAACGAGGCCCTGAAGCTGCTCAACGACCGGACCAAGGTGCCGGTCGCGGAGTACATCCGGCAGGGGATCGATCTCGTCCTGGACAAGTACCGGCGGGCCCTCCCCGGGCAGCTTTCGCTTGATGATGTGGGCGCGAGGAAGTAGTCCTGGCCCATGGTCGAGCAGCGCGCGGTCATCCTCGGCGCCGCGGGGTTCATCGGAAGTCACGTCTGTGACCGGTTCCTCGCCGAGGGCTGGCGCGTCACCGGTCTCGACAACCTGGTCACCGGCTCGCTGCGGAACCTCCAGCACCTGAGCCGGGAGCCTCGCTTCGACTTCGTCCACGCCGACATCTGCGATCCGCTCGAACTGGCGGGGCCCATCCACGGCGTCCTCGACTTCGCCTCGCCGGCCTCCCCCGTGGACTACCTGGCGCACCCGTTCGAGACTCTCCGCGTCGGATCGGTGGGGGTGGAGAACGCGCTGCGGGTGGCGCGCCGGACGGGGGCGCGCTTCGTCCTGGCCTCCACCTCGGAGGTCTACGGGAACCCCCTGGAGCACCCGCAGAAGGAGACCTACTTCGGGAACGTGAACCCGGTCGGCCCCCGCGCCGTCTACGACGAGGCCAAGCGCTTCGCCGAGGCCATCACGATGGCCTTCCGCCGGTACGAGCGCGTCGACACGCGGATCGCGCGCATCTTCAACACCTATGGCCCGCGGATGCGGCTCGACGACGGGCGGGTGGTGCCCACCTTCGTGGCGCAGGCGCTGCGCGGCGAGCCGCTCACGGTGTTCGGGGACGGGTCGCAGACGCGAAGCTTCTGCTACGTGGACGACAACGTGGAGTGCGTCTGGCGGCTCTTCCACTCCGCGTACGGCGAGCCCGTCAACGTCGGCACGCCGCACGAGATCAGCATGCTGGAGCTGGCCCAGTGGATCCGGTGCGCGGTGGGGACGGGGAGCGAGATCGTCTTCAAGCCGCTGCCGCAGGACGACCCGCGCGTGCGGCGGCCCGACATCTCGCGGGCCCGCCAGGAGCTGGGGTGGGAGCCCCGGACCGGCTTCGAGCAGGGCATGCGGCTCACCATCGCGTGGTTCAGGCAGCGCCTCGACCGCGCGCAGCGCGAAGCCGCCACCGTGTAGCGGCCGCGGAGCCTCGCCATGGACAAGCGGATCCTGATCACCGGCGGCGCCGGCTTCATCGGCTCCACCGTCGCGGACCTCTTCCTCGAGGCCGGATGGGACGTCGCGGTGCTAGACGACCTCTCGTCGGGCAAGCGCGAGAACGTCCCCGCCCGGGCCCGCTTCTACCCCTGCGACGTGCGCAGCGCCGCCGCCGCCGAGGCGGTGCTGGCGGAGCGGCCGGCGGTGGTGTGCCACCACGCGGCGCAGATCGACGTCCGACGCTCGATGAGCGATCCGCGCCACGACTGCGACGTGAACCTGGGCGGACTGCTCAACGTCATGCAGGCCGCCCTCCGCGCCGGCTCGGTCCGCCAGGTGCTCTTCGCCTCGAGCGGCGGGGCCATGTACGGCGAGACGGAGCGGATCCCCACCCCGGAGGACGAGCCGCCCCGCCCGGTCTCGCACTACGGCGCGGCGAAGAGCGCGAGCGAGCTCTACCTCGGCGTCTACCGGGCCGTCCACGGCATCCCCCACGCCGCGCTGCGGTACGCCAACGTCTACGGGCCGCGCCAGGACCCGCACGGAGAGGCGGGGGTGGTGGCGATCTTCTCGGGGCGGCTGCTGGATGGCAAGCCCTGCACCATCTACGGCGACGGCCGGCAGACGCGCGACTACGTCTACGTCGGCGACGTGGCGCGGGCGAACCTGCTCGCGGCGGAGCGTGGCCACGCGGGCGCCCTCAACGTGGGGACGGGCGTGGAGACCGACGTGAACCGGCTCCACCAGCTGCTGGCGCGCGTGGCGGGGGTGGAGCGCCCGGCGCTGCACGCCGAGGCGCGGGCCGGGGAGCAGCGCAGGTCGTGCATCGACCCCTCCGCCGCCGCGCGCGCGCTCGGGTGGCGGCCCGAGGTCGCGCTCGAGGAGGGGCTGCGGCGCACGCTGGAGTTCTTCCGCGCCCGCCGGTGAGGGCGCCGGCGGCGGGCCGTCAGGGCGCGGGTGCGTCCGGCTCCGCGGGCGGCTCCTCGTCGCCGGAGGCCCCGGCGAGGATCCGCTCCAGCTCGGCGCCGGCGCGCGCGTGCTCGGCGGGGTCGATCCGGCCCGCCTCCAGCATGCGGTCGAGCAGGCGCCGCGCGCGACGGGCCAGCCACCGCGGGGGAGGGTGGGCCTCCGCCCGGCGGGGCGCCGGCAGCGCCGACGCGAGGAGCACGGCCTGGGCCGTGGTCAGCTCCGCCGCCGGGACGTCGAACCAGCGGCGCGCGGCCGCCTCCGCCCCGAAGACGCCGTCCCCCCACTCCACGCAGCCGAGGTAGAGCGCGAGGATGCGGCGCCGCGGGAGCGCGCCCTGGATCTTCAGGGCCAGCAGCGCCTCCCTCGCCTTGCGCCAGGCGCTGCGCTCGGTCCCGAGCCACAGGGTGCGCGCGAGCTGCTGGGTGAGGGTCGACGCCCCGCGGAGGCGGCGACCGCCGCGCAGGTAGGCCCGCGCCGCCTCGCCGATCTCGTGGAGGTCGAAGGCGCCGTGGACCCAGAACGCGGCGTCCTCCGACAGGATCACCGCCTGGACGAGCGGCCGCGCGACGGCCTCGAGCCCCACCCAGCGCTGGGAGGGGTGGAACGGGCGGTGGCGCCGCGCGGCCTCGGCCCGACGCTGCTCGAGGACCGCGATGCGGCGCGGCCAGGCGCGCGCCAGCGGCGCCGGGTCGGGCAGGGTCCACCAGGCGAGGGCCAGGGCGCCCGCGAGGAGCGCGAGGGTGGAGAGGAGGAGAGCGGCCCGCCGCACGGCCGGCTCACGTTACCACCGCGCGCGCGAGGGCGCCGGCGTACCATGCGGCCGTGCGCCGCCGCATGCCCGCGCTCGTCTGGTTGCTGGGGCTGGCCAGCCTCCTCAACGACGTCTCCAGCGAGGCGATCTTCCCGCTGCTGCCGGTCTACCTCGGGCTCCTGGGCGGGGGGGCGGCGCTGCTGGGACTCGTCGAAGGCAGCGCCGACGCGCTGGCCAGCGCCGTGAAGGTGCTCGCGGGGCGCTGGTCCGACCGCGGCCCGCGCCGGCTGCTGGTGGTGGCCGGCTACGCGCTCCCGGCCCTCTCGCGCGCCGGCATCGCGGCGGCGCTGGCGCCGGCGCACGTGCTGGCGGCGCGCCTGGTCGATCGCGTCGGCAAGGGCGTGCGCTCCGGGCCGCGCGACGCGCTCCTGGCCGACGCGGTCGAGCGCGGCGAGACGGGGCGCGCCTTCGGGATCCAGCGCTCCCTCGATCACCTCGGCGCGGCCCTCGGCCCGCTGGTCGCGACCGGGCTGCTCCTCGCGGCGGACGCGCTGCCCCTCGAGCGGCGGCTCCGGCTGGTCTTCGCGGTGGCCGCGGCGCTGGGCGTCGCGGCGCCCGCGGTGGTCCTGTTCGCGGTCCCAGGGGCACGGCGGCGCGCGGCCGTCGGGGCGCCGGGGCGGGCGCCGGAGGGCGCGCCGCTCGACCGGAGCTTCTGGCGCTACCTGACGGTGGCGGCCCTCTTCGCGCTCGGGAACTCCTCCGACGCCTTCCTGCTCAAGCGGGCGAGCGAGGTGGGCTTCGCGCCCGCCGCGCTCCCGCTGCTGTGGGGCGCGCACCACGTGGTGAAGGCGCTGGCGGGCGCGCCGGGGGGTGCGCTCTCCGACCGCGTGCCGCGCGTGTGGGTGGTCGCGGGGGGCTGGACGGCCTACGCCCTCGCCTACGCCGGCTTCGCGCTGGCGACGGCGCGCTGGCAGGTGGCCGCGCTCTTCGGGTTCTACGCGCTCTACCACGGGCTGGCCGAGGGCGCGGAGCGAGCCATCGTGAGCGACGCCGCCGGTCCGGGCGCGCGCGGCCGCGCCTTCGGCTGGTACCACGGGGTGACCGGGGCAGCCGCGTTGCCGGCCAGCCTGCTCACCGGGTGGCTGTGGCAGGCGGCGGGCGCCGGCGCTGCCCTCGGGGCGTGCGCAGCCCTCGCGGGCGCCGCCGCCCTCCTCCTCGCGCTCAGCGGCGGGCCGCGGCGTCGGGGAGCAGCGCCAGCTGCTCCGCCGCCGTGAAGACCCGGCGGCGGACCCGCGCGGTGGCCACCAGGCACGTGAGGCCCGAGGAGGCGAAGATCATGGCGATGGTGACGAACTGGTAGACCGCGGCGCGCACGGGCGGCGTCCCCGCCAGCACCATGCCGGTCATCAGGCCCGGGATCCAGACGATGCCCAGGGAGCGGAGGCTGTCGATGGCCGGGATGAGGCTGGCCTGGAAGGAGGACTGGACGTAGGGCGCGACGCTCACCTCGGGGGCCGCCCCCAGCGCCAGCGCCGCCTCGACCTGGCGGGCGTGCGACGTCACCTCGGAGCGGAAGCGGTCCAGGGCCAGCCCGGTGGCGTTCATGGCGTTCGCGATCACCATGCTCCCCACCGGGACCAGGGTGGTGACGGCGGTGTCGACGACGCCGAGGAGGGCCATGAGGACGATCACCGACCCGGCGCCGCAGGCGAGCGCCTGGAGCGCGACGGCGAACGCGCCCGGGACGGCGCGGGCGCGGCGGGCCGCGGTGGCGGCCGCCGCGGCGATCATGGCCGCCAGGGCGAGCGCGCCGAGGAGGCGCGGGCCGCGGAGGAGGAGGAGGAGGGCGGCCCCGACGGCCGTGATCTGGACGAAGCCGCGCACCAGCGCGACGCCCAGATCGCGCTCCACGTGGAGTCCCCGGCGCCGGGCCAGCAGCGCGACCGCCGCGGCGGCCAGGGCGGCCGCCAGCGCCTGCGCGACGGCGAGCCGGAGCGGGTCACGCACGATCGTATCCAGCACGCAGCACCTCCCGGACGTCGTCGACGCGCTCGACGCGCCCCGCCGCCAGGACGAGGACGCGCGTCGCGAGGCGCGCGGCCTGCGCCAGGTCGTGCGTGACCATCACGCAGGTGAGCGCGCGCGCCCGCGCCACCTCGCGCAGCAGCGCCTCCACGCCGCGCTTGGCCGCCTCGTCCAGCGCGGAGGTGGGCTCGTCGAGGAGGAGCACCGCCGGCTCGTTCGCCAGGGCGCGCGCGATGGCCACGCGTTGCGCCTCGCCGCCCGACAGGCTCTCCGCGTCGCGCTCCTCGAAGCCGGCCAGCCCCACCTGGCGCAGCAGCGCCGCGACGGCGGCCGTGTCCAGGTCGCGCCCGCGCTGCCGCGGGCCGAAGGCCACGTTCGCGGCCACGGTGCCCGGGAAGAGGGCCGCCGTCTGCATCACCATCCCCACCTGCCGGCGCAGCTCGCGAGGCGGGAGGGCGCGGTAGTCGTGGCCGGCCAGGTGGACGGTGCCGCCGGTCGGCTCGTCGAGCCGGTTCAGCAGCCGGAGGAGGGAGGACTTGCCGGCGCCGCTCGCCCCCACCACCGCCAGCAGCTCGCCGCGCCGGACGTCGAGCGAGACGCCGTCCACCAGGGCGCGCCCGCCCACGACGCGCGAGAGGCGCTCGGTCCGCAGGAGCACGTCGCCCGCGTCGCTCATCCGGGCGCCCCCTCCGCGGACCCCGTGCCCTTTTGGAGCTTGCTCCCCCTCCGGGCCGGGGGTAATCCCCCCGCGCATCTCCGGACCATTCTCGAGGCCGGCAGGCCGGGAGGGAAGACCATGGCGGACGTGAAGAAGTACCCCGAGCACGACTTCTCGAAGGTGAAGGGCCTCACGGGCATCTCCGACAACCAGATCGCCGAGCACCTCAAGCTCTACGCAGGGTACGTGAAGCGGACCAACGCGCTCACGGAAAAGCTCTACGGGCTGTGCGGCGACGGGAAGGCCTCGGGCGCCGATCCGGTCTACGCCGAGCTCACCCGCCGCATGGGGTTCGAGTACAACGGCATGATCCTCCACGAGTACTACTTCGGGAACCTGACCGCGGGCGCGCAGGCGGAGCCGCCGGCCGGCGGCAAGCTGCGCAGGGCCCTCGAGGCCAGCTTCGGCCGGTTCGAGACCTGGCTGGCCGACTTCCGCGCCATCGCCACCATGCCGGGCGTCGGCTGGGCCATCGCCTACCAGGATCCGACCACGGGCTGGATCTCCAACCACTGGATCACGCTCCACAACGACGGCAACCCGGCCGGCTTCAGGCCGATCCTGGTGATGGACGGATGGGAGCACGCCTTCATGCGCGACTACCAGGCCACGGAGCGCGCCAAGTACGTGGACGCCTTCCTCAAGAACGTCGGCTGGGAGGCCTGCGAGGCCCGGTTGAAGTGACGCGGACCGGCCGGCCGCGCGCCGGCCTCTCTCCGGCGCGCGCGCGGGCCATCCGCGCGCGCCTCCTCGCCTGGTGGGACGCGGGCCACCGCGCCCTGCCGTGGCGCTTCCCGCAGCACGGCGCCGATCCGTACCAGGTCTGGATCGCCGAGGCGATGCTGCAGCAGACGCGCGTCTCGGTGGTGGTCCCCTACTACCGCCGCTTCGTCCGGCGCCTCCCCACGCTGCGCGCGCTGGCGCGCGCCGGCGAGGAGGAGGTGCTCGCCCTGTGGAGCGGGCTCGGGTACTACGCGCGCGCCCGGCGGCTCGTCGCGGCCGCGCGCGCGGCGCTGGAGCGCTTCGGCGGGCTGCCGGCGGCCGTGGAGGACCTCGCCGCGCTGCCGGGGTTCGGCCCCTACACCGCCGGCGCGGTCGCCAGCATCGCCTTCTCCGTGCGGGCGCCCTGCGTCGACGGCAACGTGGCGCGCGTGCTCGCGCGGCTCTTCCTCGTCGAGGGCGCGCCCGATCGGCCCGTGACGCGCGCGGCGCTGTGGGCGCTGGCCGGCGCGCTGGTGCCAGCGGGGCGGCCCGGGGACTTCAACCAGGCGCTGATGGAGCTGGGAGCGAC
>JAJYHA010000003.1 GCA_021784995.1 Myxococcales bacterium | reverse complement strand
GGCGCCGTCGTTCAGGTGCGCCTGGTGGGCGCCCACGCCCGCCGCGGTGGTGGCGGTGTTCCCGTGCGTGTCGACGGGCGGCGCGGGGGCGATGGCGGCCGGCGTGCGGTTCGGATCGCCGTGGCAACCGGTGCAGGAGGTGCCGTTCACCTCGACCACGCCGTCGATGTGCTTGCCGCCGGCGACGTCGATGGTGCCGTTGGCCAGCACGGTCGCGGGGTGGCAGGCGCTGCAGCCGGTGAGCGCGGTGCCGACCGCCGGGTGGGGCGAGGGTGGGGGAGTCCCGTGGCAGGTGCCGCAGGCCGCCTGTGAGCCATCCACCTGCGTCCAGGAGGGCGCGTGGTTCGAGCCGTCACCGGCCGTGAAGGAGGCGCCGTGGCAGTAGTTGGTGCAGGTGAGGGTGGTGCCGTCGGGAGAGAGGGTGGAGGAGGGTACGACGCCGCCGCTCGAGGCGAGCGCGCCCCACGTCAGCGGCGCCGACGTGCCGTCGAGGTGGCCCGGGTCGCTCACGCTGGCGGGCACCCGGTGGCACTCCCCGCAATCCACCGCGGCGCGCAGCGGGCCGTCCCGCAGGTGCTGCTGGTGTGCACCCACCGCGACGTCGCTGGTAGCGGTGGCGCCCTTCACGGAGTAGGGCGGCGCCGCGTTGCCGTTGGCCGCGTTCCCGTGGCAGCCGGTGCAGGCGCTCAGCGCCGCGCTCGTCGTTCCCGGCGCCGACTGGGTCGAACGGTCGGTGTGGCACCCCGCGAAGACGGCGGTCGCGGCGGACAGCAACGCGATGCTCAAGGTGGAGACGTGGCGTGGCATGCGGTTCCCCCGAGGAGACGCAGTCGGCGAGCCTTATCTCGGCGTGAAATTCCGGATCCTGGCAACGACCATGCCCATGGCTGTGCGCCTATGTGGGACTAAAAGTGAATGCGTGGAATCGGGAAATGGCGCTTGTATTTCAACGACTTGACGCATGGCGTCCAGGTCGTGTTCGACGTCACGTGATCGTAACACGACCAAGGCCGCGCAAGGCCGCGCAAAGATTGCCGGTCTTTACCCCGCCGTTACGGAGGAGCGAAAACTTGGCGCGCCGCGACGCGTCGCGTCATGAAGGGTCGATAACAGCAGCTCCCGGTATGATCCTTCGATGAGCCTCGACCCCCTCGTAGACGCCGCCCGGGCCGCCGGCGCGAGCGACATCCACCTGGAGCCCGGCTTGCCGCCCGCGATGCGCGTGCGCGGCCAACTCCGGACGGTGGGCGAGCCGGTCACGGCCGACGCTCTCGGCGCAATCCTCCGCAGCCTCCTCGAGGGCGAGGCGTGGGAGGCCTTCCTCGAGCGCCGCTCGGCCGACCTCGCCAGGACCATGCGCGGGGTCCGGTGCCGCATCAACGCCCTCTGCACCGCGCGCGGCGTGGGCCTCGCCATCCGCCTGCTCTCGCCCTTCCAGGCCTCCATCGAGCGGCTCAACCTCCACCCCGACCTCAGGCGCATCGCCCAGGCCACGCACGGCCTCGTCATCGTGAGCGGGCCCACCGGCTCGGGGAAGTCCTCCACGCTGGCGGCGCTGATCGAGGAGGTGAACCGCACCGAGCGCCGCCACGTGGTCACCATCGAGAGCCCCATCGAGTACACGCTGGTGCCGCGCCTGGCGCTCATCCGCCAGCGCGAGGTGGGGCGCGACACGCCCTCCTTCGAGCAGGGGCTGCGCGACGCGCTGCGCGAGGACGCCGACCTGCTCATGGTGGGCGAGGTGCGCGATCCGGAGTCGATGCGCCTCACGCTGGCCGCGGCCGAGACGGGCCACCTCGTGCTGACCACGCTCCACTCCGCCACCGCGGGCGAGGCGCTGGCGCGCATCGTCTCGGCCTTCCCGGCCGAGATCCAGCCCGGCGTCTGCGCGCAGCTCGCCGACTCCCTGGTGGCCGTC
This sequence comes from Myxococcales bacterium, assembly GCA_021784995.1. The sequence goes on along the minus strand of JAJYHA010000003.1, from coordinate 7,559 downwards.
GTCACGCAGCGGCTCCACTGGTGGCCGGAGCGCGGCGTGCGCGCGCCCGTGTGCGAGGTGCTGCTCGCCACCACGCAGGTGCGCTCCATCGTGCGGCAGGGCCACTTCCACAAGGTCGCCACCGCGCTCGAGACGGGGGGCCACGAGGGGTGCTGGACCTTCTCCCGCTACCGGGAGTGGATGGAGTCGCGGACCGACTGGTTCCTGCCCTCGGCCGCCGCCCCGGAGCCGGCCGCCGCCGAGCCGGAGCGCTCGCCGCTGCCCGCGCCGGTGTCCGCGCCGAAGCCGCCCGGACCGCGTGCCCCGGTCCCGGCCGCCCGGCCAGCCACCCGCCCGGCCGCCCCCAGCCGGCCCGCCCCGGACAGGCAAAAGGACGAGGCACGGAGCCCCTCCGCCACCGAGGAGGGAGTGCTCGCCATCGACGACGCCGACGAGGACCTGGACGGCATCCTCTCCGAGCTGGAGCGGAAGTAGGCGCGGCGGCGGGCCGCCTGGAAAACCCCCGGCGCCGTAGTATGTTGAGCCGTACGGGCCGGAATGGCTGGCCTGCCTGCCTGTTCCTGTCTCACGATGGCGATCGCCCACTCCGACATCGCGCGGGTCCTCGACGGGGCCCGGCGCAGGCAGGGGTGGATCGTCCTCGGCGCCGCCCTGGGGTTCGGGGCGGCGGGCGTGCTCGCCTGGCTGCTGCTCGGCGCGGCGCTCCTGGGGGCCGGCTGGGGGTCGCCGCCGGTGCTGCGCCAGGTCACCCTCGCGCTGGCCGCCATCACCGCCCTGGCGGCGCTCACCTGGGCGGCGCTGGTGGTCACGCGGCGCGCCTCGAGCCCGATCGCAGTCGCCCGGAGCCTGGGCGAGCGTGCGCCGGCCCTTCGCGACGACCTCCTCTCCGCGGTGGAGCTGGAGGAGGAGTACGAGGAGGCGCGGCGGACGGGCCGCTACAGCGTCGCGCTCATGGACGCGCACGCGCGGTGGACGGCGGAGCGCCTGGGCGCCCTCGATCTCCGCGCGGCCTTCCCGGCCACCCCGGCGCGCCGCGGCGCCGGCGCGATGGCGGTCGTGCTCGCCGTCGCGGCGGCCGCGGCGCTGGTCGCGCCCAGGACGCTCGCCGCCGGCTGGCGGCGCCTCACCGGCGCCGGCGGGTCGCCGGTGGTCCGGCGCTCCGAGCCGATCACCGGCGACGTGCAGCTCACCTACGTCTACCCGGCCTACACGCGGCGGGAGCCCCGGACGCTCTCCGGCACGGGCGGCGAGATCAGCGCGCCGAAGGGCACCGAGGTGCGGCTCGAGACCCGCGCCGACCGCGTCGTCGCCGGCGCCGAGATCGCCATCGAGCCCGCGGCCCCGGGGACGCCCGCGCGGGGACCGCGGATCTACGAGCTCTCGGTGCGGAACGGCCGCGGGCTGTCGGGCCGCTTCGTCCTGGAGGAGGGCGGCACCTATCGCTTCCGCTTCACGAGCCGGCGGCGGCTCGTGGCCGAGGGGCCGCCGCTGCCCATCACCGTCGAGCCCGACGCCTACCCCGAGGTCCGCATCACCGCGCCGGAGCAGGAGGTGGAGGTGGACGGGCGGGCGCGCGTTCACGTCGAGTGGATGGCCTCCGACGACGTCGGCCTCGGCGACCTCACGCTCGTCACGCGCCCGGAGCAGGGGGAGGAGCGCCGGGACCGGCTGCGCGCCTTCGACGGCGCCTCGCGCCGCGAGGCGGGGAGCCTCGAGCTCGACCTGGCGCCGCTGCGCCTCGCCGAGGGCGAGCGGCTCCTCTACTGGCTCGAGGTGACCGACGGCGACACCGTCTCCGGGCCCAAGCGCGCCGCCTCGGCCACCCACGCCGTCAAGATCTACAGCGAGGCCGAGCACCACCGGGCGGCGCTCGCCAAGGCCCAGCGGCTCTGGGAGGAGATGGTGGCGCTGCTGGGCGACCGGCTCGGGCTCTTCGACGAGCCGGCGGCCGCCGGCCAGGAGGGTGGGGTGCGTCCGCCCTCCGGGTGGACGCCGCAGCGGGTGGCGCAGGCGAGCGTGCTCGACGGCCGGACGCGCGCGCTGCACCAGGGGCTCCGCACCGTGGCGCGCGAGCTGCGCCGCGACCGCGCCGCGCCCCGGCAGCTGGCGCCCGCGCTGGAGAACGCGGCGGGCGGGATCGCGCCGCTCGAGGCGAGCCTCACCGCCGCGCGGGGCACGCTCTCCCGCCTGCCGGGCTCCCGCCAGCCGGGGCTCGCGGCGCTGGTGGGACGCGTGGCCGAGCTGGACCGGCAGCTCGACCGCGAGCTCGAGAAGGACGTCCTCTACCTGGAGCAGCTCTTCGACCAGCAGCGCGCCGACGACCTGGTACGGACGGCGAGGGACCTCGCCGCGCGCCGCCGCGACCTGGCGGACCTGATGGAGCGCTACCGGCAGGCCCCCACCGACGCGCGGAGGAGGGAGCTGCTGGCCGAGGTGGCGCGCATGAGGGCGCGCATGCAGGAGGTGATGCGCCGCATGGCGGAGCTGGCCAGGGGCATGGGCGACGAGCACATGAACCGCGAGGCGGTGGCCGAGCTCTCCCGCTCGAGGGACGCCGTGGCGAACGTGGACGAGGTGGCGCGGAAGCTGGCCGCGGGCGACGTGGAGGGCGCCCTGAAGGCGCTCGACCAGCTCGGCAACACCATGCAGGAGCTGCTCTCCTCACTCGAGCGCACCGCCGGGCGCCCGGGCGAGCGGAACGCGCCCCTGGCGCGGGAGCTGGCCGCCTTCCGGCGGCAGCTCGACGAGGTGCAGGGGCGCCAGGAGGAGCTGGCGCGCGAGACCGATCAGCTCCGCGGCGAGTACCGCCAGCGCGTGGCCCAGCGGCTCCGCCAGCTCGAGGGGACGGTGCGCCGGCTGGAGCAGCTGGCGGCCGGGGCGCGCGCGGAGCTGCAGCAGGCGGAGAGGGGGCTCTCGGCCCGCTCCGAGGAGGACTTCGCGCAGGCCCGCGACCGGCTCGAGGACCTGCGGAAGGCGCTGCACGGGCGCGACCTCGACGCGTCGCTGGAGACGGTGCGGCGGACCCTCGGCCCCCTCCAGCGGCTGGCCGTGGGGCTGCAGGACGACGCCTTCCTGGCCGAGCACTACCCGCAGCTCCGGATGAAGGACGCGCACGACCTGCGCGACGCGCAGCGGCACGCCCAGGCGGCGCTCGGTCCGGCGCGCCAGATCCGCGACGAGCTGGAGCGGATGTTCCCCGATCCGCGCACCGTGCTGCCGGAGCGCGACCAGCAGCGGATGGGGCAGCTGGCGCAGCGGCAGGGGCAGCTCGAGCGCGAGGCGAACGACCTGCGGCAGAAGCTCGACCAGCTCTCGCAGCAGGCGCCCCTCTTCCCGCCCAGGGCGGGCGAGCTGCTGGGCGGCGCGCAGCGCCACATGCAGCGCGCGCAGGGCGAGCTGGCGCAGCGGAACCCGCAGCGCGGCCACGGGGAGCAGCGGGACGCCCTGGACGGCCTGGAGCGGTTCCGCAAGGGCATGGAGGACGCGGCCCGGAACGCCCGGGAGGGCAGCGGACCGGCCTTCCCCTTCCCCTTCGGGGAGGACCCGGAGGGACGGGAGGGGGAGGGCCTCGAGGCCGCGCGCGAGAAGGTCGAGATCCCGGGCGCGGACCGGTACAAGGTTCCCGACGAGTTCCGCAAGGACCTGCTCGACGCCATGAAGCAGGGCGCGCCGGAGCCGTACCGTGGCGACGTGCAGCACTACTACGAGGAGCTGGTGAGGTGAGAGCGGTCCTCCCCATCCTGCTGGCGGCGCTCCTGGCGGGCGGGCCCTCCCGCGCCGGCGCGGGAGGGGCGCAGGGCGCGGACGGCGCGACGGCGGACGCCCCCGCGGCCCAGCTCCCGGCGCTGCGCCGCGCCGTGGACGCGCTCGACGACGAGGACGTCGCGGCGGCGGAGCGGCTCGTGGCGCCGCTCCTCGCCGGGCAGCCGGACGACCCGGCCGTGCAGGCGGTGGCCGGGATCGTGCGCTTCCACGAGCAGCGCTACGCCGAGGCGGCGGACCTCCTCGGGCGGAGCGGCCTGTCCACCGGCGCCGTGGACTACCTGGCGCTGGCCCGGGCGGCGCGCGAGGTGACGCGCGACCACGCGCGCGCGGAGAGCGAGCACTTCGTCGTCTCCTACCCCCGGGGGAAGGACGAGGTGCTCGTGCCCTACGTCCTGGAGGCGCTCGAGGCGCAGCGGGTCGCCCTGGAGCACGATCTGGGCTGGGCGGCGCCCGGGAAGGTCACGGTCGAGATCCTGCGGGACACCCGCGAGCTGGCGCGCCTCTCCACCCTCACCGAGGAGGAGATCAAGACCTCGGGCACCATCGCGCTCTGCAAGTTCGACAAGCTGATGATGGTCTCGCCGCGGGCGCTCGTGCAGGGCTACGAGTGGCTCGACACCGCCGCCCACGAGTACACCCACTACGTGGTCACCGCCCGCACCCGCAACCGGACGCCGGTCTGGCTGCACGAGGGCATCGCCAAGTTCTCGGAGACGCGCTGGAGGGGGCGGGGCGGCGAGATGTCGGCGGCGGCCGCGGCGCGCCTGCGCGAGGCGACGCGGCGGGGCGAGCTCGTCGGCCTCGCGCAGATGCACCCCTCGCTGGCGAAGCTGCCCTCGCAGGAGCGGGCCGCGCTCGCCTTCGCCGAGGTGGAGTCGATGGTGAGCTGGCTCCAGGAGCGGGGCGGCGGCGCGCTCATGAACCGCGTCCTCGACCGGATCGCGCGCGGCGTCCCCGCCGAGCGGGCCGTGGCGGAGGCGCTCGGGGAGGGCTTCGACGCCTTCCTGGCCGGCTGGAAGCGCTGGGTGCTGGCGCGCCCGGCGCCGGCGGAGGTCGCGGCCGAGGCGGCGCGGCTCCGCTTCAAGGACGACCCGCGGCACGGCGGCGCGCACTCCGAGTGGGCGGAGATCCCCGACGAGCGGGCGCGCGGCTTCGCGCGCCTGGGCGAGATCCTGCGCGAGCGGGGGAAGTGGGCCGGGGCGCGGATCGAGTACGCGAAGGCCGTGGCGCGGGCGGGGCAGGGGTTCGCGGTGCTCTCCGACCGGTTCGCGCTCGCCGCCATGATGTCGGGCCGCGACGGGGAGGCCGAGCGCGCGCTCGTCGAGGCGCTGCGGCGCCACCCGCGCTACCCCGCGCTCCACGTCCACCTGGCGCGGCTGCAGGTGAAGCGCCGCTCCTGGGCGGCCGCCGAGCGCGAGCTGCTCCTGGCCAACGCGGTCGACCCGTTCGACCCCGAGATCCACGCCGGGCTCGCCGCCGCCTACGAGGCGACGGGCGACGCCGAGAGGGCCGGCCGAGAGCGGCGCTTCGCGCAGCTCCTGGCCGGGAACTGAGGGGGGAACATGGAAACCGTCCTGACCACCGAGGCCGTCCCCGCCGCCGCCGCCGAGGCCGACCTGGCCGCCGTCCGCGAGCTGGCCGAGGCGCGGCGCCTGCTCCTGTCCGAGCTCGGGAAGCGCATCGTGGGCCAGCGCGAGGTGGTGGACCACCTGCTGGTGGCGCTCTTCGCGCGCGGGCACTGCCTCTTCGTGGGCGTGCCCGGGCTCGCCAAGACGCTCCTCATCTCCACCGTGGCCGACGTCCTCGACCTGAGCTTCAACCGCATCCAGTTCACGCCCGACCTCATGCCCTCCGACATCACCGGCACCGACGTGCTGGAGGAGGACCACACCACCGGGCGGCGCACCTTCCGCTTCGTGAAGGGGCCCATCTTCGCGAACCTGCTCCTCGCCGACGAGATCAACCGCACCCCGCCCAAGACGCAGGCGGCGCTTCTGCAGGCGATGCAGGAGTACCGGGTGACGGCCGGCGGCCAGACCTATCCGCTCGAGCTGCCCTTCCTCGTCTTCGCCACCCAGAACCCCATCGAGCAGGAGGGGACCTACCCGCTGCCCGAGGCGCAGCTCGACCGCTTCATGTTCTACGTGAACGTGCACTACCCCAGCGCGGAGGAGGAGGTGGAGATCGTGCGCTCCACCACCACCGCCGCCCGCCGGGCCCTGCAGCGCGTGCTCACGCCGCACCGGATCCGCGACCTGCAGGACCTGGTGCTGCGCGTGCCGGCGGCCGACCACGTGATCCGCCACGCGGTCGAGCTGGCGCGCCTCACGCGCCCGAAGGAGCCCGGCGCGCCCGACTTCGTGCGCGACCTCGTGGAGTGGGGCGCCGGCCCGCGCGCCAGCCAGTTCCTGGTGCTGGGCGCGAAGGCGCGCGCCATCCTCGACGGCCGCATGGCGGCCTCGGTGGAGGACGTGCGCGCGCTGGCGCGCCCGGTGCTCGTCCACCGCGTCATCACCAGCTTCCGGGCCGAGTCGGACGGCGTGACCCCGGAGCAGATCGTGGACCGGCTGCTGGAGCGGGTGCAACCGTGAGCGCGCGCCGCGCGGGCCCGCGGCGGGCGGCCCGGGGGGAGGGGAGGGCGCGGTGACGGCCGGGGAGCACGCGCTGCTCGACCCCGAGGTGCTGGCGCGCCTCGCCACCCTGAAGCTGCGCGTGCGCGCCATCACCGAGGGCCTGCTGAGCGGGCTCCACCGGAGCCCGCACCACGGGCAGTCGGTGGAGTTCGCCGAGCACAAGGAGTACGCCCCCGGCGACGACGTGCGCCGCATCGACTGGAAGGCCTACGGCAAGTTCGACAAGTACTACGTGAAGGAGTTCGAGCAGGAGACCAACCTGCAGGCCTGGCTGGTGGTGGACGGCTCGGGATCGATGGGCTACCGCGGCCGGCCCGAGCGGATGAGCAAGCTCGAGTACGCGAGCGCGCTCGCCGCCTCGCTCGCCTACCTGCTCGTCCGGCAGGGCGACGCGGCCGGGCTGGTGGTGGTGGCCGGGCGCGTGGTCCGGTCGCTCCCGGCCCGCAGCGCCGCCGCGCACCTGCCGCAGCTCGTGGAGGCCCTGGAGGGCGTGGTGCCGGCGGGCCCGACGCGGCTCGCCGCGGCGGTGGACCACGTGCTGGAGGCGGCCCCGCGCCGCAGCTCGGTCCTGGTCTTCTCCGACCTCCTCGACGCCGAGGAGCAGGTCCTCCGGCGGCTGGCGCAGCTCCGGCGGCGCAAGCACGAGGTGACCGTCTTCCACACGCTCGACCCGGCCGAGCTCGAGTTCCCGTTCGAGGACCCGACGCTCTTCCTCTCCATGGAGGACGAGCGCCAGGTGGAGGCGAACGGCCGCGACGTGCGCAAGGGGTACCTGGCCGTGCTCGGCCGCTGGCTGGAGGAGGTGCGGCGGGCCGCCGTGGAGGGCGACGTGGAGCACGTGCTCTGCCGGACCGACCAGCCGCTCGACCGCGTCCTGCTGCCCTTCCTGGCCCGGCGGGAGCGCCACGCCGCGTGAGCCTCTCATTCCTCCATCCGGCGCTGGCCTGGGGGCTGCTCGCCGCGGCGGTGCCGCTCGCCGTCCACCTCCTCTTCCGGCGGCGGCCGCGGCCCGCGCCCTTCCCGGCCCTCGACTTCATCCTGCGGGCGCGGCGCGAGACGGAGCGCCGCCTGCGCCTCCGGAAGGTCCTCCTCTTCGCCGCGCGCACCCTGCTCCTGGCCGCGGTGGCCGCCGCCCTGGCGCGCCCGCGGCTGCAGCGGCCC
>JAJYHA010000153.1 GCA_021784995.1 Myxococcales bacterium | reverse complement strand
GTCGCGGCGCGCGCCGCGCCCACCGGGACCGCGCGCCGCGCCAGCGCGTCGAGCGCGCGCTCGCCGTCGCGCAGCAGGTCGGCGGTCCGCGCGAGGCGTCGCTCGAGACCCGGCGCCAGCGCCTCGAGGAGCGGCAGCACCTCGTGACGGATCCGGTTGCGGAGGAAGCGCGCGGAGCGGTTCGTCGGGTCCTCCCGCCAGGAGAGGGCGCGCGCCTCCAGGTACGCGAGCACGTCGCCGCGGGAGAGGTCCATCAGCGGGCGGACGATGCTCCCCCTGCGCGGAGGGATGCCGGCCAGCCCCCGCGCGCCGGCGCCGCGGAGCAACCGCTGCAGCACCGTCTCGGCCTGATCGGAGCGCGTGTGCGCCGTGGCGACGCGGTCGGCGCCCCAGGCCACCGCGGCCGCGGACAGCGCGCGGTAGCGCGCGCGCCGCGCCGACGCCTGGAGGCTCCCCCGCCCGACCACCACGGCGCGCCGGTCCAGCGGCACCCGCAGCGCGCCGCAGAGCCGCGCGCAGGCCTCGGCGTCGGCCGCGCCGTCGGCCCTGAGCTGATGGTCCACGTGGCAGGCGGCCACCGCGGCCACCAGGCCCGCGTCACGGAGCGCCGCCAGCGCCGCGACCAGGGCCGTCGAGTCGGCCCCGCCCGACAGCGCAGCCAGGACGCGCGCATCCGCCGCGAAGAGGCCTCGCGTCCGGACCGTCCGGAGCACGGCCTCCTCGAAGGCGTGGAGTCTGGGGGCCATCCGTGCGGTTGAGGATACGACGCCCGGAATGACCCGTCCTGCTGGGTGGTTCCGGCGGGTGAGACAGGATGTCCGCGGAGCGCGAGGCTCCTCCTGCGACCCTGTTGCCTTTCACGAGCTGGAATGACATGTTGGCATGCGTCGTCGAGGGGGGCCTCGAAACTTTGCCTTCTGAGCGTTGGGCCTAGGGGTCCCCCCCCTCCCCCTCTGGGCCCAAGGGGAGCCGGCAGAGATGCCGGCTCCCCACTTTTTTCGTGGGGCGGGCCGGCCCGTGCGGCGAAGGCACACGCCGGCCGACAACTTGACCACCCGAGCGGCGCTCGCGTACAAGCTACGGAGCGTTCTCACCAGAACGTAGAGGGAGTTCTCTAGATGGCCGGGACCGACAAGCGAAAGCAGTCCCTGTACTTCCCCGAGGACATGCTGAACGAGATCCAGGCGGAGGCCAATCGCCAGGATCGGTCGCTCTCGTGGATCGTGCAGCAGGCCTGGCGCATCGCCCGTGGTGAGATCACGCGGTTCCCCTCGGTCAACGACGTGCTCTCCGGGGTCGCGCGCGAGGACGAGCGGGAGGAGAAGGGCGCCTGAACCGCCTCTCCCGTTAGCGCCTCCGTCCCCGTCGTCCGCAGCAGCAGCCGTCGAAGAGGCCCCCCCTGGATCCAGGCGAAGGCCCGTCCGGCGCTCCCGATCGCGACCCACCGTCCGCCGAAGGTGCTTCGCCTCCCGCGCGGGTGCGCCCGCCCGTGGTGGTGACGCGCGGAGCCAGCCGGCCCCGCTGGCTCCGCTGGGGAGCCGTGGCGGTGCTCGCGGGCGCGAGCGCGCTGGGCGTTGGTGCCTACCGCCAGCGGCAGGAGGCTCGCATCGTCGCCCTCTCGGTCGCGCGGGCGCAGCGCCTCGTCCGCTCCGACACCTGGCTCGGCTACGGCGAGGCGGCGACCCTCCTCGGTCTGCGGGCGGCCCGTGCCGATCCACCCGGCGCCGGCTCGCTGCGCGCGCTCGCGCTGGCGATGCTGGCGCTCGACTACCGCGACGACCAGGCGGCGGCTGCCGCCGACGCGGCGCTGCAGGAGGTGGCGCGGCGCGGGCCCGCGACGGAGACGGCCCACCTCGCCTGGGCGGTGCTCGCCCTGCGCGAGGGCCGGTTCGGCACCGCCGCCGAGCAGCTCGCGTCGGGCGGGGATGGCCCCCTGCGTCACCTCCTGACCGCGCGCGCGGCGCTCCTCGCGGGCCATGTGGCCGGCGCCGCCGAACCGGTGCGGCTCGCGCTCGCAGCCGACCCGCGCCTGCCGGCGGCGCTCGCCCTGCGCGGCGACCTGCTGCGACGCGCCGGCCGGGCCACCGAGGCCCGCGACGCCTACCTCCCGGCGCTCCGGGAGTCGAGCGACGCGCTCGCCACCGGCCTCGAGCGCGACCCTGGCCACCGCGTGCCGCCACACGCGCGAGCCTCTTTCGGGCTGGCCAAGCTGGCCCTCTCGAGCGAGGTGCCGTCCGGCGAAGCCTCCGCACCGCTCGGCTCCATGCTGGATCGGGAGACCCCACCCGTGGAGCGGATCCGCGCCGCCCTCTACCTCGCGGCGCTGCAGGCGCGGCTGGGCGACGGCACGGCAGCGGCCACCACGCTGCGCGATCTCCCGGCCGACGCGGCGCAGCGGGCGTGGGTGGAGCGCGCCAGCGCCGCGCTCGCCGTGGCGCGGGAGCGCTTCCGCGTCCCGGCCGCCACCCCTGCCTCCCTCGTCAGCGCCAGCGACGACGACCCGTACGTCCCCCCACCGCCCCCTCCCCCCCCACAGCCAGCCAGGCCGGTCCGCACCTTGCCGTGGGGCTTCAAGGTGAGTGGCCCCGGCACGCACGCCGCGGCCGCCGGGCCCAAGGCGAGACCGAAGTCCAAGGGCAAGGGCAAGGTCGACAAGGCCAAGCCCAGGCCCAGGCCCAAGGCGAAGGCGAAGGCCGTGCACGGCGAGCCTCACGTCTCGGGCAAGGCGACGACGCCGGGTGGTCCGCAGCCGTGGGCGCGTGACTCGGCAGCTGGTGGATCGGCGCCTCCGCGGGAACCGCTCTCGACCCCGTAGCCTCGGACGGCGCCGGAGCCTCCTCGGGCGGACCTGCTCGCGTCGCGGGCAGACGTGTGCCCGCCAGGCGCGCACCGCCTCCCGGCTCCACGCATCCTGCACGGAATCCGAGCGGATCGATGCCCGGCACACGGGCTGCAAAGGGCGGAGGCCGCGAAGCCGCTCGACCGGAGGATCACGTGACGAAGACCCTTGCAGCACTGCTCGCCGCCACCGCACCGGTGGCTGCCCTGGCCAGCACCCCCGGACAGGTGGACTCGGGCGACACGGCCATCGTCCTCGTGAGCGCCGGGCTCGTGCTGCTCATGACACCTGGCCTGGCCTTCTTCTACGGAGGCCTCGTCCGATCGAAGAACGTCGTCCACACGATGATCCTCTCGCTGGTCTGCATGGCCCTGGTCGGGGTGCTGTGGGGCCTCTTCTCCTACAGCCTCTCCTTCGCACCGGGTGGCGCCCTGGACCGCTTCGTCGGCGGGCTCTCCTTCGCCGGGATGCACGGCGTGGGGGCGGCCGTGGCGCCGGACCTCGCGCCGACCATCCCGCACGCGGCCTTCATGCTCTTCCAGGCCATGTTCGCGGTGATCACGCCGGCGCTCATCTCGGGATCCGTCGTCGAGCGGGTGCGGGTCAAGGCCTTCGTGCTCTTCGTGGCGATCTGGAGCGTGATCGTCTACACGCCGGTCGCGCACTGGGTGTGGGCGCCGGGCGGCTGGCTGCGGCAACTCGGCGCGCTCGACTTCGCCGGCGGCACGGTGGTCCACATCAACGCCGCCGCCGCCGCGGTCGTCTTCGCGCTGGTGCTGGGACGGCGCCGTGGCCTGAAGCACCCGACCGTGCTCCCGCACAACGTGCCCTTCGCCATCCTCGGCGCCGGCCTGCTCTGGTTCGGCTGGCTCGGCTTCAACGGCGGCAGCGCGCTCGCCGCGAACGGCCTCGCCGCGTATGCCTTCTCGAACACCTTCTTCGCCCCCGCCGCGGCGGCGCTGGCCTGGGGCATGGCCGAGCTGCTCCTCTTCCACGGCAAGATGTCGGGCGTCGGCCTCGCCTCCGGTGCCGTGGCGGGCCTGGTCGCCATCACGCCCGCAGCCGGCTTCGTCACCCCCCTCTCCGCCATGGCGCTCGGCGCGCTGGCCGGCATCGCCTCGCTGATGGCCGTCCGGTACCGGCCACGCCTCGGCCTCGACGACTCGCTCGACGTGTTCGCGGTCCACGGCGTGGCGGCCACCCTGGGCGCCCTGCTGACGGGGATCCTCGCCTCGAAGGCGGTGAACCCCGACGGCGCCGACGGCAGCCTGCGCCTCCTCGGCGTCCAGGCCCTGGGCGTGCTGGCCACCTACCTCTGGTCGGGCGGGCTGTCGTTCCTCATCCTCAAGCTGGTGGGCTTCGTGACGCCGCTCCGCGCCGACGAGCAGGACGAGTGGACCGGGATGGACATCTCCGAGTCGGGCGAGCGGGGCTACGTCACCACCGACATGGAGGGCGGCTCCACCTCCGGCTTCTCCGCCCTCGAGCCCGCCGCGCGTCCGCATCGAACCCCGGCGCACGCCGCCGCGGAGTAGCGCCGCGCCCTCCGCGCCGCCGGCGGCCCGCCTCGCGCAGGGGCGGGCCCCGGGCGCCGGCGTGAAGCGCCACGCCGACGGCGCCCCCTGCACCCCGGCGGGGCAAGCCCTGCCGCGCGACCGCGCAGGTCGCGAGCCTCATGTCCCCGATCGCCCTCTGGACACGCGATCCAATGGCTGGCACTCCCGCTGCACTGCACGCGGGCCGTCGAGGGAGAACACGTGACGAGACGCTTCCGGTCCCTTCTCGCCGTGGCCGCGCTGCTCGCGAGCGGCCACGCCCACGCGACGCCGTCCACCACCTTCTGGACGCCCGCGACGACCTACGTCCAGCCATTCCTGGTGCCGCACGTCACCTATGACACCTACTTCGGCCGGAACGCCGCCTACCCCGTCGACACGGGGATCGAGATCGGCGTGCTCCCGTTCGAGAAGTTGCAGGCGGAGGTCGGCTTCGACCTGCTCCTCCCGCAGCCGGCTCCCAACGGGCTCGACGCCGGCCTGCTGCTCAACGGGAAGATAGGCGCGCCGGAGGGCGCGTTCGGTGCCTGGCAGCCCGGCATCTCGGCCGGCATCATGGGCGTCGGCTTCAAGAGCGACGTCTCCGACTACGACCTCCTGCACGGTGAGCTGAGCAAGACGCTGCCGCTGATCGGGACCGTCGTCGCGGGCGCCTACTACGGCCTGAACGACAAGCTCTTCGTCGACGACAAGGGCCAGGTCTCCCGCGCCGGATTCCTGGCCGCCTACGTGACGCCCGACGTCCCGATCGGCCTCCCGGGCCTCGACAAGATCAACTTCTTCGGGGACGTGCAGACCGGGAACAGCGCCTATGCCGCTGCCGGGGGCGGCATCGGCCTCTACTTCACGCCGGCCATCGACGTGCTCACCGGGCCCGTCTTCTTCCTCAACCCCAGGGTGCAGCCCGGCGGGACCAGCTGGATGTGGTCCGTCCAGCTCGACGTGGACCTCGATCTCTTCAAGAAGACCGCGCCCGCCAGGACGTGACGGCGCGCCACTCGCGCGGGGCGGGAGGGCGTCCGGCTCCGGCCCGGCACCCTGCCCCCCGGGCGGCGCGGAAGGGACGCGGCGCGCCGCACCCGGGTAGACTGCGGGCCGCATGACGCGCCCGACCGTCTTCACCACCGGCGGCGTGGCCCGCAGGCTGATCCTCGGCTTCGCGGCCCTGGTCGTCACCTTCGCCGTCGCGTCCTGGCTGACGCTGGCGGGCCTGGGGCGCATCCACGCCGCCATCGCGCGCATGCAGGAGGACGAGGAGCACGTCCGGCTCGCCCTCGAGCTGGCGAGCGCGGTGCGCGACCAGTACGCCCATCAGGCGCACACCATCATCATCGGCGACGAGTCGCACCTGGGCTTCTACGCGGAGGCGCAGCGCCACGTGCGGGAGCTCACCCGGCGGCTCCGCGCGCGGCTCCGTTCACCCGGCGAGCTGGCCGTGCTCGACGGCATCGACCGGGACGGCGTGGAGCTCGACGCGCTCTTCCGTCGCACCATCGTCCCCGCCGTCGTCCGCGGCGACCGGGCCGTGGTCCAGGAGGAGCACGGCCGGGCCCAGCTCGTCGTCACCCGCATCCAGGGCCGCGCCGAGCAGCTCGTGGAGCGCTTCGAGGAGAGCATCGCCGCCTCGCACGCCGAGGCCTCCGCCGTGGAGCGGCGCACGAACCGGCTGCTGCTCGCGCTGCTCGTGGGCGCGCCCCTGCTCGCCGCGCTCGTCGCGACGCTCATCGCGCGCTCCGTCGCGCGCCCGCTCCTCGAGCTGCGGGCGGGCGCCGCCCGGCTGGCCGCGGGCGACCTCGACGCGCGCATCCCGGTCCGCTCCCAGGACGAGCTGGGCGCGCTCGCCGCCCAGTTCAACAGCATGACGACGGCCCTGAAGGAGCACCAGCGGAGGCTGGTCGAGAGCGAGAAGCTGGCCGGCATCGGCCGCCTGGCGGCCGGCGTGGCGCACGAGATCAACAACCCCCTCGGCGTCATCCTCGGCTACGCCAAGCTCCTGGAGCGCCAGGCCGACGAGGGCGCGCGGGCCGACCTGCGCGTCATCGAGGAGGAGACGCTCCGCGCGAAGGAGATCGTGGAGGGCCTGCTCGACCTCTCGCGTCCGCAGGACTCGGCCCGCGAGCCGGTCGACCTGCGCGCCGCAGGCGAGGAGGTCGTGGCGCGGCTCGGGGAGGCGGGCCAGCTCCGCGACCTGCACGTCTCGGTCGAGGGCGCGGCCTGGGCCGGAGGCCAGGCCTCCAAGGTGCGGCAGGTGATCTCCAACCTGGTGCGGAACGCGGCCGAGGCGGCCGGCCCGGGCGGACGGGTGGAGGTCCGGATCGCCGAGGTCGGGGAGGAGGCGCGCGTCGCGGTCCTCGACAGCGGCCCGGGCGTGGACCCGGCCGCGCGACCCCACCTGTTCGAGCCCTTCTTCACCACCAAGGAGCGCGGGACCGGCCTCGGGCTCGCCATCTCGCGCGGCATCGCGCACGCCTACGGCGGCGAGCTCGAGGCGGGCGTCGCGCCCGGGGGCGGCGCGGCCTTCACCCTGCGGCTCCCGGCCTGCCGGCCCGGCGCGACGGGCGGCGCGCGGGAGGAGGGACCGGCACCGGGGGCTCGCCCCGGCCACCCCGGTTGACCGGGCTCACGGAGGCGCCCCGCCCGCGCCACCGCCGGCGGCGCACGGCGCGGCCGGGAGGATGCCCAGCCGGACCAGCGCCCTCCGGGCCCGGGCGGCGGCCAGGACGCCGCAGGCAGCGCCCAGCGTGTCGGCGACCCAGTCCAGCGGGTCGCAGTCGCGTCCCGGCACGAACGACTGGTGCAGCTCGTCGCTCGCGCCGTAGAGGCTCGCCAGGACGAGCGCGAGCGCCAGGGCGCGTCCCCACGCCCGGCTCGAGGCCCCGAGCGCCGTCGCGAGGAGCGCCGCGAGGCCGCCGTACTCCACGAGGTGCAGCAGCTTGTCGCTCACCCGCGACGTGAGCGCCGGCAGCGGGTCGGTCTGGGCCGAGAGGAGGAAGATCAGGCCCGCGTAGAGCGCGGCGGCGCTCCAGAGCAGGGCGGGAGCGAGGCGCGATCTCCTCACGGCCCCTCCCGCGCGTCGAGGTCCGCCGCGCGGCGGCTCGCCGGCCCGGTCGTCGAAGCTTCCACGCGCGCACCTCCTGCGGCGTCGCCTGTATACGGCCTGTGGCCGCCGGTGGCCAGGCCCGCGCACGGCCAGGGCCTACTCGCCGGGGGAGCGCGCGGTTAGACTCCCGGCGGAATGACCGCTCGGCCCCCTCCCCCCGCAGGCCCTCGCCCGGCGACGCCCCCGGAGGAGCGATGACGCCGACGCGGGTGCTGGTGGTGGACGACAAGGAGAACATGCTCAGGCTCTTCGCCCGCATCCTCGGCGAGGGCTACGAGGTCACCACCGCCTCCGACGGCGCGCGCGCGCTGGCGCTGCTCGTCACCGGCGCCTTCGACGTGGTCGTGACCGACATCCGGATGCCGGCCGCGGGCGGGTTCGAGCTGCTGCAGGCCGTCAAGGCGCGCGCGCCCTCCACCGAGGTGGTGATGATGACGGGGTACGCCACCGTGGGCGACGCCGTCCAGGCCATGAAGGCGGGCGCGTACGACTACCTCGAGAAGCCCTTCGACCCCGACGCGGCCGCGCTGGTGGTGGCGCGGGCCGCCGAGCGCAAGCGCCTGCGCGACGAGGCGCTCACGCTGCGCCGCGCCCTCGAGGGGACCTACGGGTTCCAGGACCTGGTGGGGAAGAGCGCGCGGATGCAGGAGGTCTATCGCACCCTGCGGCGGGCGGCGGAGCTCGACATCACCGTGCTGCTGCTGGGCGAGACCGGCACCGGAAAGGAGCTCGCCGCGCGCGCAGTCCACCACGCCTCGGCGCGCAGGGAGCGGCGCTTCGTGCCCGTGAACTGCGGCGCCCTGCCGGCGGACCTGGTCGAGAGCGAGCTCTTCGGCCACGCGCGCGGAGCGTTCACGGGCGCCGTCGGCGCGCGCGCCGGCCTCTTCGAGGAGGCGGACGGCGGCACCCTCTTCCTCGACGAGGTCGGCGAGCTGCCGCTGGCCACCCAGGTCAAGCTCAACCGGGCCCTCCAGGAGCGCGAGATCCGCCGCGTGGGCGACAACGCGCCGGTCCGTGTCGACGTCCGCATCATCGCGGCCACCCACCGCGACCTGAAGGCGGAGGCGGCCGCGGGGAACTTCCGCGAGGATCTCTTCTACCGCCTCCACGTCCTGCCCGTCCGCCTGCCGCCGCTGCGCGAGCGGCTCGAGGACGTGCCGCTGCTGGCCGCGCACTTCCTCGAGAAGCACGCGCGCGCGTTCCGCCGCGACGTGACCGGGTTCGATCCCGACGCGCTGCGCGCCCTGACGGACCACCGCTGGCCCGGGAACGTGCGCGAGCTCGAGAACGCGATCGAGCGCGCGGTGGCGGTCGCCGCCGGCCGCGTGGTGACGCGCCACGACCTCCCCGAGGAGATCACGGTGGCGCCGGAGGGGGCCATCCCCGGCGCCCTCCTCACCGGCCTGCCCTATCGCGAGGCGGTGGAGCTGGCGCGGGACCGCGTCTCGCGGGAGTACCTGGCCGCCCTGCTCCGCGAGCTCGACGGGAACGTGACGCAGGCCGCTGCGAGGGCCGGCATGGAGCGCGAGAGCCTGCACCGCCTCCTGAAGCGGTACGGCCTGCGATCGGACGACTACAAGGACGGGTAGCGCGGCGCTACAGCGCCTTCTTCAGCTCGGGCGCGGGCTTGAAGCCGACCGTCTTCGTGGGCGCGATCTCGATGGCCGCCCCCGTCTGCGGGTTGCGGCCGACGCGCCCGGCGCGGCGCTTGACCACGAAGGTCCCGAACCCGGGCATCGAGAAGCGCTTCTCCCGGCGGATCGCGCGGCAGAGGTTCTCGAAGACGGCGTCGACCACGTCCGCCACCTGGCGCTTGGACAGGTCGGGGCGCGCGGACTGCACCTTCTCGATCAGGTCGGCCTTGGTCATGCTCCCTCTCGCTCCGCGACCACCCACGCTGTCGGTGAGACCGGCGACCCTAGCGCCCCGGTCGGGTGAACGTCAAGAAGACTCCGCTGGGCCTCCGCGCCCTCCCGCGGCGCCCGCGCCGGACCGCG
>JAJYHA010000302.1 GCA_021784995.1 Myxococcales bacterium | reverse complement strand
CAAGGGGCGCCGGGGGAGCGCGAGCAGCCCGCGGCCGACGAGCCGTCCGCGCGCCCCACCCACCCCGTGCCCACGCCCCCCCCTGCCCGCGCGCCGGACCGGCGCTCGTCCCACCACGTCGAGGCCTGAGGAGCCTGCCCATGTCGACCGTCACCACCCCCATCTCCAGCCTCCCCGCCGTCACCGGCACCACGCCCGCGCCGGCGAGCAACACCCTCGGCCAGAGCGAGTTCCTCCAGCTCCTCACCACCCAGCTCCAGAACCAGGACCCGCTCTCGCCGATGGACTCGAGCGCCTTCGTCGCCCAGCTCGCCCAGTTCTCGACCGTCGAGGGGATCACGAACCTGGGGACGCAGCTCGGCAGCCTCATCACCGCCCAGTCGAGCGCGAACCAGCTGAGCGCCGCCACCCTGGTCGGCAAGCAGGTCCTCTTCAACTCGAGCCAGATCGCGCTCACCCAGGGCCAGCCCGCCGCCTTCGGCGTCACCCTGGACAACGCCGCGAGCGACGTGGTGGCCAGCGTCGCCGACGGCACCGGCGCGATCGTCGGGACGATCGACCTCGGCGCCCAGGCCGCGGGGACCGTCCAGGCGACCTGGAGCGGCCTGGACGCCAACGGCAACCCGCTCCCCTCCGGCACCTACACCGTCGCCGTCAACGCCACGCCGGTCGCGGGGAGCACGGTCAACGCCACCACCTCGGTGAGCGGGGTGGTCACCGGGATCGGCCTCGGCGGGCAGGCCACCACCGTCAACGTCGCCGGACAGTCGATCCCCCTCACCAGCCTCGTCGAGGTCGGCACCGCGCCGGTCCCCTGAACCGCCTCCCCGCCGCAGCCACGCCTCGCCGACGCTCGCAGCCTCTCCACCGCAACGACCACGCCTCACCACACCGCCGCAAAGGACGAAGGGAAACCGCCATGGCACTCCTCACCGCACTCTCCTCCGGGACCACCGGCCTCGAATCGGCCTCCGCGCAGCTCTCCGTCGTCGGCGACAACATCGCCAACGCCAACACCGTCGGGTTCAAGGCCGGTCGCGCCGACTTCGAGGACGCGCTCAGCCAGAGCTTCATCGGCAGCAACGGCCAGATCGGCCTCGGCTCGCAGATCGAGTCGGTCCAGAAGATCCTGACCCAGGGGGCGCTCAACGCGACCGGCGTCGCGACCGACCTGGCGCTGCAGGGGAACGGCTTCTTCATCGTCTCGGGCGACTACAACGGCCAGAACGCCAGCTACTACACGCGCGCCGGCCAGTTCACCGTCGACCAGAACGGCTACATGGTGAACCAGCAGGGGCTCCGGGTGGAGGGCTTCTCCGCCGATCCGTCGGGCGCGCTGAGCGGGAGCCTCGGCGATCTCCTGGTCGGCACCGCCTCCGCCCAGCCCCACTCCACCGGCACGGTGACGATCAAGGCGAACCTCCAGGCCGACGCCACCGTCCCCGCCGCCTGGGATCCCCTCAACCCGAGCACCACCTCCAACTTCTCCACCTCGGTCACCGTCTACGACTCCCTCGGCTCCGCCCACGCGACCCAGGTCTTCTTCCGCAAGACGGGGACCGGCACCTGGGAGTGGCACGCGATGACGGACGGCGGCGGGCTCACCGGCGGGACCGCCGGGCAGCTCACCGAGATCGCCGGCGGGACCCTCTCCTTCGACACACAGGGCCGGCTGGCGACCGTGACCCAGGCCTCCAACTTCAACCCGCTCGGCGCGACCAACCCCCAGCCGCTCACCTTCAACTTCGGGGACCCGACGGGCACGACCGGGGGCACCGGGCTCGCCGGGGTGACCCAGTTCGCGGCGGCCTCGGCCACGACCTTCATCGGCCAGGACGGCTTCGGATCCGGGCAGCTCTCCGACATCCAGATCGATCCGCTCGGGAAGATCAGCGGCGTCTTCACCAACGGCCAGACCCGGGTCCTCGGCCAGGTGGCCGTCGCCGGCTTCTCCGCTCCGGACCAGCTCACCCGGGCGGGGGGAAACCTGATGCAGCAGAGCCAGGCCTCCGGCCAGCCGGTCATCGGCGCCCCGGGTGCCGGCGGACTCGCCACCGTGATCTCCGGATCGCTCGAGCAGTCGAACGTCGACATCGCCAACGAGTTCGTCACCATGATCGCCGCCCAGCGGGCCTTCGAGGCCAACTCCAAGACGATCACCACCGCCGATCAGCTCCTCTCCGAGCTCATCCAGATGAAGCGCTAGGCGTGCGAGCTGGTCGCCTCCTTGCAACCGGTCCGGCTTAAGACCCCGGGCCGGCGTGCCGATGACCCGGTCGTGGGAGGCTTTCGATGGTGGTCCTGACGCGCCTCGACGGGAAGGAGCTGGTGGTCAACGCCGACCACATCCTCACCGTCGAGGCGACCCCCGACACCGTGCTCCAGCTCACCACCGGCCTCCACCTCATGGTGCGGGAGCCGACCGACGAGGTGATCGAGCGGGTCGCCGAGTGGCGCCGCCGCTGCGCCGGGGCCCCGGAGCGGCGCGGGGCGGTGGTCGCCTTCCCCCGGGGCGTGCCGCCGGCCGAGGACTGACGCATGGACATCACCTCCATCGGCGGCATCGTCTTCGCGCTCGCCATGATCCTGGGCGGCCAGGCGCTCGAGGGCGGCCACATCGGCTCGATCCTCCAGCTCACCGCGGCGATGATCGTCTTCGGCGGGACGATCGGCGCGGTGCTCGTCGCCTTCCCCCGGAAGGACTTCGTCACCGGGCTCAAGCTGTTGAAGATGGCCTTCGCCGATCGCAAGGCCGATCTGGGCGATCTCGCCCGGCAGCTCGTCGAGTACGCGAGCGTCGCCCGCCGCGACGGCGTGCTGGCGCTCGAGGGCCGGCTCGCCGAGGTCCAGGATCCGTTCCTCCGGCGCGCGCTCCAGTTCGTCGTCGACGGGGTCGACGCCAACGTCACCCGCTCCACCCTGGAGTCGGCCATCGACGCGGAGTTCGAGGAGAACGCCGCCGGGGCGAAGATCTGGGAGTCGGCCGGCGGCTTCGCGCCGACCGTCGGGATCCTCGGCGCCGTGCTCGGCCTGATCCACGTGATGGAGAACCTGAACGATCCCTCGAAGCTGGGCGGGGGCATCGCGACCGCCTTCGTCGCCACGGTCTACGGCGTCGGGTCGGCGAACCTCCTGTTCCTGCCCTTCGCCGCCAAGATCAAGCGGAAGCTCGGGATCGAGCGGGAGCGGAAGAACCTGATCGCCGAGGGGGTCCTGTCGATCCAGGAGGGGATCAACCCCCGGGTGCTCGAGGAGAAGCTCCGCGCCTTCATCGGCGAGGAGGGGAGCGGGCCTCCCGCGGAGAAGAAGGCGGCGTGAGCGCGGAGGGGCCGGGGCACCCCCCGGTCCGGCGCAGGCGGAGGCGAACGTGGCCAGGAAGAAGCGCGAGGAGGAGCACGAGAACCACGAGCGCTGGCTCGTCTCCTACGCCGACTTCATCACCCTCCTCTTCGCCTTCTTCGTCGTCCTCTACTCGGTCTCCCGGGTCGACAACAAGCGGCTCACCCAGGCCGCGGCGTCGATCCGCTGGGCGATGCACTACGCCGGCACCGGCGGCACCGGCGCCCTCCCCATCTTCGACGGCCCGGCCTCGGAGGGCGGCGGCCCCGCGCTCAACTCCGGCGGGACGACCCAGAAGGCGAAGGAGAAGGCGATCGAGCTCCTGCGCAAGAAGATCGAGCGGCGGATCAAGCCCTTCCTCCTGGAGCGGAAGGCCACGGCCGCCGTCACCGTGGTCGTCGAGGGGCGCCGGCTCACCGTCCGGCTCGCGGCCACCGAGTTCTTCGACGCCGGGCAGGCGGCGCTCCGGCCGCAGGTGCTCGCCATCCTGGACGCCATCGCGATGGAGCTCGTGCCGCTCGACCGGATGCTGCGGGTCGAGGGGTTCACCGACGAGACGCCGATGTCCGGCGACCGCTACCGCAACAACTGGGACCTCTCGGCCGCGCGCGCGGCGACCGTGGTGACCTACCTCCAGGAGGCGCACGGGGCCCGGCCGGAGCTCCTGGCCGCGGTCGGGCTCGGCTCCGCCCACCCGATCTCGGCCGAGGACACCGACGCGGCGCGCCAGCTCAACCGGCGCGTCGAGCTGGTGATCGAGCTCGACCCGAGTGACGAGATGCTGGGCACGGGGATCCAGTGACCGGGCGGGTCCGCGCGACCCCCGGGCCGAGCCCGGGTGAGGCCAGACCCGCCCTCCGGCGGTTCGCTCGCCCTTGCCGGCCGCGCCCAGTCGCCGCGCAACAACCCGTCTTCACCGACGTTTCTGGATAGGCCGCCCGGTAGGAGCCGCCGCCGGGCCGACCGGGGCGGCCTCTCCAGGTGGCACAGGCGGTGCTTCGACCTCGATCACGCCCTGGTGACCGGCCGGTGGCCGCGCGATCGGGGCGGTGGAGGATGCGCATGGACACCGAGAGCGAGACCGAGAAGTCGTCCGACGGCGCCGCCGCCGAGCTGGGGCGACGCCTCGCCGGCAAGTACATGACCTTCCAGCTGGCCCGCGAGGAGTACGGCCTCGAGATCCTGAAGGTCCGCGAGATCATCGGCCTCATGGAGATCACCCGGGTGCCGCGGACGCGGGAGTTCATCCGCGGCGTGATCAACCTCCGCGGCAAGGTGATCCCGGTGGTCGACCTCCGCCTCAAGTTCGACATGGAGCGGTGCGAGCCGACCGACCAGACGGTCATCATCGTCGTCCAGTGCGCCGTCGACGGGCGCCCCCTCACCATGGGGCTCCTCGTCGACCAGGTGCTCGAGGTCCTCTCGATCGACCCCGGCCAGATCGAGCCGGCGCCGTCGCTCGCCCACGCGCAGCTCGACGAGCAGTTCATCCTCGGGGTGGGGAAGCACGACAAGCGGATCGTCTTCCTCCTCGACATCGCCCGGATCCTGTCGACCGACGAGGCGAAGGAAGTCGTCCACGCGGCCGCCTGACGGCCCGGGCCCACGCACGGGGCGAGGAGCGCACCACCATGCCCGCGCCGCGCCTCCCCGCCGCCGGATCGCCGCCCTCCGGGCGCCGGAAGGTCCGGGTGCTGGTGGTCGACGACTCGGCGGTCGTGCGGAGCGTGTTCCGGCAGGAGCTGGCCCGGGATCCGGAGATCGAGGTCGTGGGCGCGGCGCCCGATCCGTACGCCGCGCGCGACCTGCTCCTCGAGCGCGAGCCGGACGTGATCACGCTCGACATGGAGATGCCGCGGATGGACGGCATCACCTTCCTCCGGAAGATCATGAAGTACCGCCCGACGCCGGTGATCGTGGTCTCCTCGCTGACCCCGGCCGGGGGACGGCTGGCGATGGAGGCGCTCGCCGCCGGCGCCGTCGAGGTGATGTGCAAGCCGGGGGCCTCCTACTCGGTCGGCGACATGACCACCGACCTGGTCGAGAAGGTGAAGGAGGTCGCCGGGAACGCGATCCGCGCCCCCCGCCCGCCGGCGCCCGGCGACCCGCCGCCGGCGGAGGCGGCCCCCCTCAGCCGCACCACGAACCAGATCCTGGCGATCGGCGCGTCGACCGGCGGCACCGTCGCGATCGAGCGGGTCCTGGGCGCGCTCCCGCACAACGCGCCCGGGATCGTGATCACCCAGCACATGCCGGAGCTCTTCACCCGCCACTTCGCCGATCGGCTGAAGGCGATGACGCGGCTCGACGCCCGGGAGGCGGTCGACGGGGACTCGGTCGTCCCCGGCGTCGCCCTGGTCGCCCCGGGCAACCGCCACCTCCTCCTCCGGCGCTCCGGCGCGCGCTACGTCGTCGAGGTGAAGGACGGCCCACGCGTGAACCGCCACCGCCCCTCCGTGGACGTGATGTTCCGCTCGGTGGCCCGCTCGGCGGGCCGGAACGCGATCGGCGTGATCCTCACCGGGATGGGCGGCGACGGGGCCCAGGGGCTGCTCGCCATGCGGGAGGCCGGCGCCCGGACCTTCGCGCAGGACGAGGGCTCCTGCGTGGTCTTCGGGATGCCCAAGGTCGCCATCGACGTCGGCGCCGTCGACGAGGTCCTGCCCATCGACCTCATCGCCCCGGCGGTCCTCCGCGCGGCGGACGCCGGCGCCCGGGCGACCTAGCGCGGCGCGGGGGCCTCCGGGGCGGAGGGCCGATCACCCGAGGTCGAGCTCGAGCTGGACCGGGTGGCCCGCCTCGGTCCGCGCCAGGGCGGCGCAGGCGGCGGCGCGCCGGCCCCGCGGGTCGGCGAGGCGGACCGAGGGCAGGCCGAGCTGGCTCGGCACCTTGGTGCCGAACCACCGGGTGACGAACGTCCCCCCGAGCATGTTGAGGATCTCGGAGAGGGCCGCCCGCCCGTTCTCCTCCGCCTCGGGATCGGCCGGATCGGCCCCGAGCATGTTGGCGGCCAGCTCGATCCCCACCGCCGGCGGCGCCAGCAGCCGCAGCGTGCCGCCCCGGAGCGACTCGAAGGCGATCTCGGCGACCAGGACGCGGTCGGGCCACGCCGGCGCCTCCTCCGCCGGCTCGACGAACAGGAACGCGGCCTCCTGGAGCACCTCGCCCAGGATCTCCCCGAGCAGCTCCGCCGTCGGCTCATCCATGGTGCCCCCCCCTCCCGAGGATCTCCAGCACCAGGTCGCGGAGGGCCTCGGGCCGGAACGGCTTGGCCAGGTAGGCCCGGGCCCCGATGTCGAGGAGGCGCTCGATCCGCTGCTCGCTCATCGGCGTGGCCACCACCACCACCGGCACCCGCGCGAGGGCCGGATCGGCGCTCATCCGCTCCACCAGCTCCATCCCGTTCATCACCGGCATGTTGATGTCGGCGAGCACCAGGTCGACGGGGTGCGCGCCCAGCTGCCGGAGCGCCTCGGCGCCGTCGCCGGCCTCGAACACCTCCCCCACGGCGAGGCCGCACAGCCCGATGGCCCGCCGGACCATCTTGCGGGTGACGGGGGAGTCGTCCACCACCAGGATCTGCAGCGCCACGGGCCGCTCCTCTCCTGAACCCACCGCCGGATCGCTCACAGGGGCTTCACCTCCGACCCCGACTGGACGGTGATCTGGCCGGTGTCGACGAAGAGGCGGGTGGTGCGGGAGCGGCTCCCGCCGCAGTCCTCGGCGGCGATGAGCACCTGCGCCTTCCAGAAGATCTTCCGCATCATGGTGTAGTTCCGCTTGCCGATGTCGAAGGTGCCGGCGTCGCCGTGGAAGGTGCCCCCGCCGGCCACCTTCACCACGACGTTCGGCTTCCGGGCCCCGAGGGCGTACATCCGCTCGAAGAGGAGGGGGATCCCGGTGTCGGCGAAGGTCCCGGGGCTCTCGCGGGCGCGCTCGGGGGAGAGGGCCGAGGTCGGCAGCTGGAAGTGGAGCATCCCCGCCACCCGCGCCACCGGGTCGAAGGTCATCACCGCGATGCAGGAGCCGAGGCCGTGGGTGATCAGCGTCGCCTCGCGGTCTCCGGTGACCTCGAGCCCGCCGATGGTGACCGTGATCAGCTTCACCGCGCCTCCCTGGCGAGCCGGTAGACCGAGGGCCGCTCGCTCCGGAAGCGGGTCGGGATCCCGTTCAAGGTCTCGGCGTGGCCGATGAAGAGGAGCGCCCCGGGGCGGACGAGCCGCTCGAACTCTCCCACCACGCCGGCGCGCATCGGCCGGTCGAAGTAGATCATCACGTTGCGGCAGAAGATGGCGTCGAGCGGGCCGCTCATCGGGTAGGGGTGGACGGCGAGGTTGAGGCGGCGGAAGACGATCCGCTCCTTGAAGCGATCGCGGACCGCCCAGCGCTCGTGGCCGTCCTCGCCGGGGGGGACGCGCTCCATCACCCGCGGGAGCACGTCCGGGGGGATGCCGTCGATCTCCTCCGGCCCGTAGACGCCGGCCTGCGCCCGGCCCAGCACCCGGGTGGAGATGTCGGTGGCGAGGAGGCGCCAGTCGCAGCCCTCCAGCACCGGATCGAGCACCGCCGCGATGGTGTACGGCTCCTCCCCCGACGAGGAGGCGGCGCACCAGAAGCGGAACCGGCGCTGCCCCCCGGCGCGCGCCGCGGCCACCTCGTCGCGGAGGGTGTCGAAGTGGTCCGGCTCCCGGAAGAAGCGGGTGAAGTTGGTGGAGATGGCGTCGAGGAAGAGGACCACCTCCTCGCCGCCGTCGGCGCGGAGCCGGTCGAGGTACTCGCGCTCGGTGGCCAGCCCGAGCTCGCGGAGCCGCTTCGCCAGCCGCGCCTGGACGAGCGCCGCCTTCCCCTCGCGCAGGAAGATCCCCGCCTTCTCGTAGGCGATCGCCTGGAAGTCCTTGAAGGTGGTGGCGTCCATCGCTCAGCTCCCGAGGGCCTCCCGCCGCGCCGGCGGCGCCACCAGGGTCGGGATCCGGTCGACGTTCAGGATGAGCCCGACCCGGCCGTCGGAGAGGATCGCCGCGCCCGAGAGGAAGTCGGTGTCCCCGAGCCCCTGGCCGAGCGGCTTGATGACCACCTGCTGCTGGGTGAGCACGTCGTCGACGACCAGCCCGACCTTTCTCCCCAGCCCCTCGACCACCACCACGTGGCCGTCGACCGGCGCGCGCTCGGGCCCGGCCATGCGGAGGAGGCGGTGGAGCCGGAGGAGCGGGAGGATCTCCCCCCGGACGTTGATGACCTCCCCCCGGCCGGCGGCGCGCGAGATCATCTCCTCGACCGGGCGGAGGGACTCGATGATCGAGAGGCTGGGGATGATGTACTTCTCGCTCCCGCACGCCACCAGCATCCCGTCGATGATGGCCAGGGTGAGGGGGAGCACCAGCTTGAAGGTGGAGCCGTGCCCCGGCCGCGACGTCACCGAGACCCGGCCGCGCATCCCCTCCACGTTCCGCTTCACCACGTCCATCCCCACGCCCCGGCCCGAGATCTCGGTGACCCGGGCGGCGGTCGAGAAGCCGGGGAGGAAGATGAGGTTGTAGATCTCCTGCTCCGAGAGGTCGCGCCCCTCCTCGACGAGCCCTCGCTCCCTGCCCTTGGCCAGGATCCGGTCCCGCTGCAGCCCGCGCCCGTCGTCCGAGAGCTCGACCACGATGCTGCCGCCCTCGTGGTAGGCGGAGAGCCGGATCACCGCCCGGTCCGGCTTGCCGGCGGTCCGCCGCTCCCCGGCGGCCTCGATCCCGTGGTCGATGGCGTTGCGCACGAGGTGGACGAGCGGATCCTCGATCCGCTCGACCATCGCGCGGTCCATCTCGGTCTCCTCCCCGTCCTGCTCGAGCACGATCTCCTTGCCCGTCTTGCGCGCCAGGTCCCGGACCATCCGCGCCATCTTCTGGAAGACTCCGCGGACCGGGACCATCCGCATCCGCATGGCGACGTTCTGGAGATCCCGGCTGATCTTGGTGAGCTGGTTCAGGTAGTTGCGGACCCGGAGCGAGGTCAGCGCCGCCACCTCGGGGGCGTGGACCACCATCGACTCGACGATGATCAGCTCGCCGATCATCTCCACCATCGAGTCGACGCGCTCGAGGTCGACCTTCACCGTCTCCCGGATCTGGCTCCCCGGCGCCTCCGCCTTCTCCCCGGCGCGCGCCGCGGGGGGCTCCCGCCGCGCCGGCTCCTGCT
>JAJYHA010000477.1 GCA_021784995.1 Myxococcales bacterium | reverse complement strand
GTCGCCCGGCCCGGCGCGCGCCTCGAAGGCCGCCGCCGCCCGCCGCAGCAGGGCCGCCTTCCAGGGCGCGACCTCGCCGTAGTCCACCTCCCCGTCCGGGAAGGGGTGCGGCGGGGCGAGGTCGTCCGGCGCGAGCCAGCCGCGCGCCGCCAGCTCGTCGAGGTCGACGAGCAGCGGGTTGCCGGCGAAGGCCGAGAGCGCCTGGTAGGGCGAGTCGCCGTAGCCGGTGGGCGCCAGCGGGAGCACCTGCCAGACGGTCTGGCCGGCGGCGGCGAGGAACTCGACGAAGCGCCGCGCCGGCGCGCCCAGGTCCCCCACCCCGTGCGGCCCCGGCAGCGAGGTGGGGTGGAGCAGGATCCCGGAGCGGCGCCGCGCCAGGAGCGGCTCAGGTGTGGTGGATCTCATCGCTGCCCTCCCCGGGCGGCCGTTCCTCGCGCCGGCCCGGCTCGGCGCCCGGGGAGGTCCCGCCGCGCGCGCCCAGGCCCACCGCGAGCGCCACCGCGAGCACCATCCCGCCGAAGACGACCGCGAAGGAGATGGTGAGGACCTCGCCGCCGACGCCGAGCTCGTGCAGCGCGAGCGCCACCGTGAAGACGAGCACGAGCCACTTCACGGCCATGCTGACCAGGCGCGCGGCGTGGATCTGCATGTTCACGGCGTTGATGAGCACCGTCCGCTGGAGGAAGCGGGCCACCGGCAGGCCGACCGCGAGGATGACGGCCGCCTCGAGGAGCCTGGGGACGTAGGCGAGCGTCCGCCCCGCCAGGGCGTCGGTGACCTCGGTGCCGAGCGCCTTCAGCCCCGCCAGGAGCCCGATCAGCAGCACGAACCAGAAGCCGGCGTGGGCGGCGAGGGCGCCCGGGCCGCGGCCGGGCGCCCACTCCGCGGTCGAGGAGAGGCCCCAGCGGTGGACGCGCCGATCGAAGTCGACGCCGGCCAGGAAGCGCCGCAGCGCGAAGCGGACCAGGAACGCGATGGCCACGGCAAAGGCCATCACCAGCAGCATGGTCAGAGCGCCCGGCAAGAAGCCGGCCACCACCAGCGCGACGCGGTGCACGCCGTCCCGGAATGCCTGCTCCACGTCGTTCCACATGACGTCTCCTTCACGGATTGAAGCGGTCGGGCCAGCGCCACCGCGAGATGAGGTACGGCTTGGCGACCTCGAACGCACGGCCCAGGCGCTCGGTCCGCTCGTCCACCGCCGCCGGCGCCAGATCGCACACCTCCCGCACGAACCCGGCCGCCCACCCCAGGTAGAGCGGGACCATGGCCCGGAGCAGCTGCGCGCGGTCCAGGGTGGCGAGGTGGTAGCCGACGGCGAAGTCGAAGACGATGCGCGCCCAGAGCGTGTCGTCGATCGCGAAGCGCTCCTCCGGCTGGCGCGACAGGTGCTTCAACGCCAGGAGCGTGTGCGGGGGCAGGAGGGTGCCCCACAGGTGTCCCAGCTCCCGGTACCCGAGCTGGAAGGCGGCGACCATGGGCGCGATCGGCGGCGGCCGCGCGTCGGCCGCCAGGGCGGCGACCCCGGCCCCGTCCCCGAAGGAGGGCACCGCGTGCGCTCCCTTCACCCGCTGCCACGTCGGCGCGTGGAGGCGCACCTCGTGGAAGAGCCGACCCACCACGCTCGCCAGCGCGGCGGCCAGGTCGAGCGCGGGCGCCTCGCGGCGCGGCGGCGGCGCGCCGAGGTGGACCTGGGCCACGCGGAGGTCGCGGGACAGGACGGCGGTGAGGAGCCACATGGGATCGCCGGCGCGCGTGGGATCGGCGAGCCAGGCGTCACCGAGCAGGTGGGACACGGCGCGGCGCGAGAGGGCCAGCTCGCTCCCCAGCGGGCGGCGCAGGCGGCGGCCGAAGAGCGCGCGCAGCGTCGGGGTCACCAGGGCCGTGTGGATCACGGCGTCGAAGCGGTGGCTGGCGTACCAGGGGCAGACCAGGTCGAAGCCCCCGTCCACGACGGGCGCGATCAGCCGGTGAGCCTCCACCTCCCGGTGGTCGTCCCGGGAGACCACGAGCGCGGCCGCGGCCGCCCCGAAGCGCTCGGCCGCCCGCAGCGTCGCCTCGAGCGCGCTCTGACCGGGGTGGCTCCACGCGAGGAGCGGCGGGCCGCCGGGGGTGGCCGCCTCGGGAGGCATCGGCGGCGGGGCGCCCTCGGAGAGGAGCAGCAGCGCCGCCGGCCGGGACGGACCTGCGCTCCCGAGCTGGGCGCCGATTCGCTGGGCGGTGCGCACCGCCTCGGCGGTGTCGGCGCCGCCGTCGACGGCCACGACCACCTCGGCGCGCTGGATCGTGGAGACCGCCCCGGGCTCCGTCTGTCCGGCGGGCGCGAGCACGCCCCGAGGGTATCCGCTCCGACCCGTCGAAGTCCCGGCCCTGACGAGCCCCCGCGTCCGATTCGGGGCGTCCGCAAGCCGGGTCTCCATCCCTTGACGGGGGCATGGCCTTCGGGTCGGATGGGCAGATGCAGACCAAGTTTCCGCTCGCCGAGCGCGAGCTGCCCACGCACTGGTACAACATCATCCCCGACATGCCGGGCCCCCTCGCGCCGGTGATCCACCCCGGCACGCTGAAGCCCATCGTCCCGCAGGACCTCGCGCCCATCTTCCCGATGGCGCTGATCGAGCAGGAGGTCTCCCCGGAGCGGTGGATCGCCATCCCCGAGGCGATCCGCGAGGTGTACCGCCTCTGGCGCCCCGCTCCCCTCTACCGGGCCCGCCGCCTGGAGCAGGCGCTCGGGACCCCGGCGCGCATCTACTACAAGTACGAGGGGGTCTCTCCCGCCGGCTCGCACAAGCCCAACTCCGCCGTGCCGCAGGCCTACTACAACAAGCTGGCCGGGACGCGGCGCCTCGCCACCGAGACGGGGGCCGGCCAGTGGGGGAGCTCGCTCGCCCTGGCGTGCCAGATGTTCGGGCTCGCGTGCACCGTCTACATGGTGAAGGTCTCCTACACGCAGAAGCCCTACCGGAAGAGCATGATGCAGCTCTGGGGCGCGCAGGTGTTCGCCTCGCCCTCGGTCGAGACGCAGTCGGGCCGCGCGATCCTGGCGCAGGACCCGCAGAGCGAGGGCAGCCTCGGGATCGCCATCTCGGAGGCGGTGGAGGACGCCGCCACCCACGACGACACGAAGTACGCCCTCGGCAGCGTGCTCAACCACGTGCTGCTGCACCAGACCGTCATCGGCCTGGAGGCCAAGCAGCAGATGAAGCTGACGGGCGACTACCCGGACGTCGTGATCGGCTGCCACGGCGGCGGGTCGAACTTCGCGGGCCTGGCCTTCCCCTTCCTCGGCGATCGCGCGGCCGGCAGGTCGGTCCGGGTGCTCGCCTGCGAGCCGACCAGCTGCCCCACGCTGACGAAGGGCGTCTACGCCTTCGACTACGGCGACACGGCGAAGTTGGCGCCCATCGCCAAGATGTACACGCTCGGTCACGACTTCGTTCCGCCCGGGATCCACGCGGGCGGGCTGCGTTACCACGGCGCGTCGCCGCTCGTGTCGCAGCTCGTGGCGGCGGGCCAGGTGGAGGCGCGCGCGTACGCCCAGAACACCTGCTTCGAGGCGGCCGTGCAGTTCGCCCGCACCGAGGCCATCGTGCCGGCGCCCGAGTCGTCGCACGCCATCCGCGGGGCGATCGACGAGGCCCTGCGCGCCCGCGAGGAGGGGAAGGAGCGGGTGATCCTCTTCGGCCTCTCCGGTCACGGCCAGCTCGACATGGCCTCCTATGACGCCTTCCTGTCGGGCCAGCTGGAGGACTTCGCCTACCCGGAGGAGAAGATCCGCGCCTCCCTGGCGCGGCTGCCGAAGGTGACCGTCGAGTAGGAGCCTGCTGGCGTAGCCCTGCGAGCGGGATTCGATCGCAGGACCGGTTCGACGGCGCGCAAGCCGCGCACCCACGCACAGCGCCGTGGTGCGGCGCTGGTGCGTGCGGAGGCGCTCGTGCGCGGCGCGCCTGCGCGTGCGCCCCGGGCCGCGCCGTCTCCCGCCCCCCCCACGGCTCGCGTGTGGGACATCGCCCACCACGAGGTGAAGAGCTCGATCCTGAACGCGCTAGCAGGCGCAACCTGCCGACTTCCTTGCGGCTCGTTGACATCCCCGGACGAACCTCGTAGATCGGTGGCACGTAGTGGGAATTGGTGGCAACGAGCGGATCGGGGCGGCATCGAAGGGCGTGGGGCGGTGTTCGGGGCGGGCGGTGTTCGGGGCGGGCGGTGTTCGGGGCGGGCGGTGTTCGGGGCGGGCGGCGAGCGGATGCGGGCGGCGGCGCGGGCATGACGGGGGCGGCGGCGTGGAGCGGCGGCGAGGCGCAACGGCAGCGCGAGACGACGCATGTTCTTCGGCACCTTCACGCATGCGATCGACGCCAAGGGGCGAACCAGCCTCCCGGTGAAGTTCCGCGAGGCCCTCGCCGCCGCCGGGGAGCCGAAGCTGGTGCTCACCCAGTACCCGCACTGGCGCGCCGTCCAGGCCCTCCCCCTCTCCGAGTGGAAGCGGCTCGAGGAGCGGCTGATGCAGGCGAGCCCGCTCGACCTGCGGGCGCAGCGGAACATCCTCCGCTTCTACTCGACCGCGCACGAGGTCGACCTCGATCCCCACGGGCGCGTGCTCGTCCCGCCCTCGCTGCGCGAGTACGCGGGGCTGGCGAGGGACGTGGTCTGGGCGGGGATGGGGCGGCACGTCCAGCTCTTCGACAAGGCGGCCTACGACGCGCAGATGGCGAGCGAGCTGGGGCAGGACGAGGTGGTGGACTTCTTCCGGGCGTGAAGGCGGGGCGGCCATGTACGACGTGACGGACGGGGAGCGGGCGACCATCGTGCGGGCGGCCGGTGAGCTCGGGCGGCCGGAGCTGGCGGCGCTGGCGGGCGTCGCGGCCCAGGCCCGGCGCCGGGGACGGACGGTGGTGGTCGACCTGTCGGCGGTGACGCACCTCCACTACGCGGGAGCCGCGCTCCTGCGCGCCATCCCCGGCCTCCGCGCCGCCGGGGCGTCGCGCTACGTGCGCGACCTGGTGCTCGCCGGCGGCGCCGGCGGCTACGTCGAGCTCTACCCCGACGTCGAGGAAGCGCTGCACGCCGCGTGAGCGCCGGGTTCCGCCATGCGTCCGTCCTCGCACGCGAAGTGGTCGCCCTGCTCCGGCCCGCGCCGGGCAAGGTCCTGCTCGACGGCACGCTCGGCGGCGGCGGGCACGCCGAGGGGCTGCTGGCCGGAGGCGCGCGCGTGATCGGGGTCGACCGGGATCCGCGCGCCGTCGCCGCCGCCACCGCCCGGCTCGCCCGCTACGGCGAGGCCTTCCGCGCCGTGCGCGCCGACTTCCGCGACGCCCGGAACGTGCTGGCCGCGCTCGGGATCGCCGGGGTGGACGGAGCGCTGGTGGACCTGGGCGTCTCGTCGCCGCAGCTCGACGATCCGTCGCGCGGGTTCTCCTTCCGCGACGCGGGCCCGCTCGACATGCGGATGGGCGGCGAGGGCGAGACGGTGGCCGAGCTGCTGGCCCGGGTGGAGGAGCGGGAGCTGGAGCGGATCCTCCGCGACTACGGCGAGGAGCCCTTCGCCCGCCCCGTGGCGCGGGCCATCAAGCGCGCCGTGGCCGCCGGCGCGCTGGCCGACACGGCCGCGCTGGCCGAGGTCGTGGCCGGCGCCATCCCGCGCCGCGCGTGGCCGCGGCGGATCCACCCCGCCACGCGGACCTTCCAGGCGCTCCGGATCGCCGTGAACGACGAGCTGGGCGCGCTGGCCGCCTGGCTCGACGGGCTGCCCTCCCTCCTCAACGTGGGCGGCCGCGCCGCCGCCATCGCCTTCCACTCGCTCGAGGATCGGATGGTGAAGGAGCGGTTCCGGGCGCTCACGCGCGCCTGCACCTGCCCGCCAGGCCTCCCCATCTGCGCCTGCGGCGCCCGCGCCTCCTTCGAGGCCGTGACGCGCCGGGCGGTCCAGGCGACGGAGGAGGAGGTCGCGGCCAACCCCCGCGCGCGCAGCGCGCGGCTCCGCGTGGTGGAGCGGCTCCGATGAACGAGGGCCCTCCCGCCACGGCCACGGCCATGGCCATCGGGCGCCGCGCGCGCCGGCCCTTCGCGGGACCGGCGGCGCTGGTGGCTCGCGGCGCGCTGCTGGTGGGCGCCGTGGCGGCAGTGGGCGTGGTCCACGTGTGGTCGCACACGCGCGTGACGACCGTGGGATACCGGCTCGGCGACCTGCAGCGGGCACAGGACGCGCTGCGGACCGAGCGGGACAGGCTCGAGGTGGAGGTGGCGACGTTGCGCGCGCCGGGGCGGCTCGAGGAGTTCGCCCGGACGCGCCTCAGGATGGCTCCGCCGGCGCCAGGGGCGGTGGTGGCGGGTGGGAAGGGCGCGGTGGTGGCGGGCAGGGTGGGCACGGTGGGCGAGCGCGAGTTCCACCGCCCCGCGCCGGCGGAGCCAGTGGTGTTGACGTCGAACGCGCGCTGAGGAGGAGCGGGTGCACGCGGGCCTCGAACCCGGCCACACGCGCTGGATCGCGGCCCGCATCGCGCTCGTCGCGCTGCTGCTGGCGGTGGGGTTCGTGGCCGTCACGGCGCGCGCCGTCAAGCTGCAGGTCCTGCAGCGGGCCCAGCTCACGCGCCACGGGGACGACCAGTGGCGGCGCTTCGTGGAGCTCCGCCCCCGGCGCGGGATCATCACCGATCGCAACGGAGAGACGCTGGCCGCCTCGGCCGACGCCCCCTCGATCGCCGCCAACCCGGCCCTGCTGGCGCGGGCGTCGCGCGCCGAGCTGGCGGCGCTGGCGAGGGCGCTCGGGCTCGACGTCCCCGCCCTGCAGCGCAAGGCGCAGCGCCCCGCCCGGTTCGTGTGGCTGAAGCGGCGCGTGTCGCCCGAGGAGGCGGAGGCGGTGCAGCGCGCCGGGCTCGACGGCGTGGGCGTGTTCCAGGAGGCGCGGCGCTACTACACGAGCAAGAGCCTCGCCGCGCAGCTCCTCGGGTTCGTGGGCGACGACGGCGACGGCCAGGAGGGCATCGAGCGCGCCTACGACGAGGAGCTGCAGGGCGGCGCCGCG
Organism: Myxococcales bacterium; assembly: GCA_021784995.1. The sequence goes on along the minus strand of JAJYHA010000477.1, from coordinate 2,501 downwards.
CGCGTGCCGTCCCTGCGCGACGCCCGGGGCCGGTCGGTGCTGGACGAGGCGCCTGCGCCCGAGGCGCTCCGGGCCGGGGGCCGCGTGGAGCTGGCCATCGACGTCGGCCTCCAGCTCGCGGCCGAGCAGGCGCTCTCGCGGGCGGTGACCCAGGCCCGGGCGGCGGCGGGGATGCTGGTGGCCATGGACCCGCGCACGGGCGAGGTGCTGGCGCTCGCGAACGCCCCCACCTTCAACCCGAACCTGCCCCGCGCGCGCGCGTCGCTGCGCAACCGGGCGGTGCTCGACACCTTCGAGCCCGGGTCCACCTTCAAGGTCTTCACCCTCTCCGGCGCCCTCGACGCCGGCACGCTGCACCCCGGCGACCTCGTCGACTGCGAGCAGGGTGCCTACCGGGTGGGGAGCCACGTCATCCACGACCACCGCGGGCTCGGGCGCGTGCCTCCCGCCCGCATCCTCGCGGCCAGCTCGAACGTCGGCGCGGCCAAGATCGGCGCGCGGCTCGGCCGCGAGCGGCTCCAGCGAACGCTCCGCGCCTTCGGGTTCGGCGAGCGGACCGGCACCCTGCTCGCGAGCGAGCCGCGCGGCGCCGTCCCCTACCCGCGCGCCGACATCGCCCTCGCCACCATGAGCTTCGGGCAGGGCGTGGCGGCCACGCCCCTCCAGATCACCACCGCCGTGGCCGCCATCGCGAACGGCGGCATGCTGATGAAGCCCATCCTGGTCCGCAAGGTGGTGGACGGCGCGAGCGGCGCCGTCCTGCTCCAGAACGAGCCCGCGCCCGTGCGCCGCGCCGTGTCGCGGCAGACGGCGGCGATCATGGCGCGCTGGATGGAGGGGGTGGTCGCCGACGCCGACGGGACCGGACGGCGCGCCCGCCTCGACGGGTGGGCCGTCGCCGGCAAGACGGGCACCGCCCAGAAGGCCGACCCCGTGACGCACCGCTACTCGGCCGACAAGCGCTTCAGCTCCTTCGTGGGCTTCGCCCCCGCCGACGCCCCTCGCGTCGTGGTCGGCGTCTTCGTCGACGAGCCGCGGGGCGAGGTGTACGGCGGCGAGATCGCGGCGCCCGTGTTCCGCGAGGTGGTGGACCACGCGCTCAAGTCCTTCGGCGTGCCCCCCTCGCACCCGCCGGCGGCGGGCCCGGCGGGTCCCCCGCTCGCGGAGGATCGCCCCGGCCTCCCCCGCGACGTCGCGGAGGACGACGACGCGCCCGGGCCGACGCCGTTCGCGGAGGAGGCGGCCCGCCCGGACGAGGAGGGCGGCGTGGGCGTGACGGTGCCCGTCGTGGCCGGGCTCCCGGCCCGCTCGGCGCTGCGCGCCCTCGAGGCCGCCGACCTGGTCGGCGACGTCCAGGGGACGGGACGGGTGGTGTCGCAGTCCCCCCGGCCCGGGCAGGTGGTGGAGCGCGGAGCCCGGGTGCGCCTCGTCCTCGCGCCGCCCAGGTCCTCGCCGTAGGATACGGCCTCCACGATGCGGCTCTCGAGGCTCATGGAGGGCACCGGCGCCCGGGGGGACGTCGGCCCGGACCCGGACGTGTCCGGCGTGACCGGCGACTCCCGCGAGGTGGCGCCGGGGTGGGCCTTCTTCGCCCTCCGGGGGAGCCGCGCCGACGGGCACGCCTTCGCCGCCGAGGCCGCCCGCCGCGGCGCTGCCGTGGTGGTGGCGGAGCGACCGGTCCCGTGCGCCCCGGCGCTCCTGCTGCTCGCCCCCTCCACGCGCCGCGCCATGGCCGTCGCCGCCTGGAACCTGCACGGCCAGCCGAGCCGCGGGATGACCCTGGCCGGGGTCACGGGGACGAACGGGAAGACGACCGTGGCCTACCTGGTGGAGGCCTGCGCCGCCGAGGCGGGCATCCCGGCGGCCGTGCTCGGGACGATCGCGCACCGCTGGCCGGGCGGCGGCAGGGAGGCGACGCACACCACCCCCGAGTCGACGGAGCTCGCGGCCCTCCTGGCGACGGCGCGCGCCGCCGGCGCGCGCCTGGCCGTGCTGGAGGTGTCCTCCCATGCGCTGGCGCAGGAGCGGACGGCGGCCCTGACCTTCACCGCCGCGGCGTTCACCAACCTCACGCGCGATCACCTCGACTACCATGGCGACGTGGAGAGCTACTTCGCCGCCAAGCGCCGGCTCTTCGTGGAGCAGCTGGCGCCGGACGGGACCGCCGTCGTGAACGCCGAGGACGCACACGGGGCGCGGCTCGCCGCCGAGCTGGACGGGCGACGCCGGGTGTGGCGCTTCGGGCGCCGGGGCGGCGACCTGACGGCGCGCGACGTGCGCGCGGGGCTCGACGGGCTGTCGGGCACGCTCGTGACGCCCGCCGGCGCGGCGGCCCTGCGATCACCGCTCGTCGGCGCGCACAACCTGGAGAACCTGCTCTGCGCGGCCGGCCTGGCGCTCGCCGCGGGCGTGCCGTGCGAGGCGGTGGCGCGCGGGCTGGCGCGCTGCGCCGGGGCGCCGGGGCGGCTGGAGCGCATCGCCGGCCGCGGGGTCACCGCCTT
>JAJYHA010000162.1 GCA_021784995.1 Myxococcales bacterium | reverse complement strand
GCGTCGCCGAGCCGCCCGCGCGTCCAGGCGATCGCCTCCGCCGCCACCGGGTTCATGCTCTCCACCCGCCCGGTGAGCGCCGCCTCGTCGTGGTTGCCGAGCACCGCGATGGCGCCGCGCGCGACGTGCTCCGCCGCCAGCTCGACCACGGCGCCCGGATCGGCGCCGTAGCCGACGAGATCGCCGAGGAACGCGTGGAGGTCGACGCCGCGGGCGCGCGCGTCCGCGAGGCAGGCCGTGAGCGCCTCCAGGTTGGCCAGCGCGTCGGCGAGCAGCGCGATCCTCATGAGCTCTCCCCCGCACGCCCGCGCCCCCGCGCATTGCACGCCGGGGTCGCGCCGCGCGCGGCTTCCAGCCGCACCGTCCCTCGAACCGGCCGCGAGCAGTCACGGACCGTCACCGGCGCTCGGGAGCCGCCAAGGATGCGTGCGCCTGATCGCGCGCAAGCAAGGCTTGCGCATCTCCCTGCGCTGGGCGCCTGAGACCCTTCCGGGAGGTGGGCCGGCGTCACGCAGCCGCGCCCGCGCTGGTGCAGGAGTCCCATCGCAGGCGCAAGTGGATACACCATCCGGCGCTCTCCGTGCACCCCACGGTGCACGCAAGGCGTGCGCCCGGCCTCGAACGTGCAGAGTCCGTCCGATCTTCCCGGCTTTTCGCGCACGCTGCCGGCTCGACTACCATGGGGGAGAGTTCGATGGGGGAACCGATGCCGAAGCGAGAGGTCCGTCCCGGGAAGAGCGCGAGCGAGATCATCGAGTCGCCCGAGTTCAAGCGGCTCGTCTCTCGCCGCTGGAAGGTCAGCATGGCGCTGCTCGCGCTGCTCTTCGTCACGTACTACGGCTACATCCTGCTCATCCCGTACGCGCCTGAGCTGATGAAGGCGCGCATCGGCGAGGTCACGACGGCCGCCATCCCGATCGGCGTCGGCGTGATCGTCGTCGCGTTCATCCTGACGGCCGTCTACGTCGGGTGGGCGAACACGACCCACGATCCGGAGGTCAACCGGCTCAAGGGGCAGCTCAAGAGGTAGCACCGGCGGCCGCCCGCGCTCACCCGGAGGACATCCATGCCGTCCCGTGCTCGACAGCTCCTCGACCTCGCCCTGGCGCAGACCGGGGGCTACAGGATCGGCGAGCGCAACAACACCGCGCTGGCCTTCTTCTTCGTCATCGTGGCCATCACCCTCGTCATCACCTACTGGGCCGCCAAGAAGACCAAAACCTCCAGCGAGTTCTACGCCGCCGGCCGCAGCGTGTCGGCCGCGCAGAACGGGCTCGCCCTGGCCGGCGACTACATGAGCGCCGCCAGCTTCCTCGGCATCTCGGGCATGGTGGCGCTCAAGGGTTACGACGGCATGGTCTACGCGACCGGGTGGCTCGTCGGCTGGCCGGCGCTCATGTTCCTGGTGGCCGAGCCGCTCCGCAACCTGGGCAAGTTCACCTTCGCGGACGTGGTCGCCTTTCGCCTGCGCCAGGGCCCGGTCCGGGTCGCATCGGCCGTCGGCGGCATCCTGACCGTGCTCTTCTACACCATCGCCCAGATGGTCGGCTCCGGGAACCTGGTCAAGCTGATGTTCGGGATCCCGTACGCATGGGCCGAGATCATCGTGGGCGTGGTCATGCTCGCCTACGTGCTCTTCGGCGGCATGCTGGCCACCACCTGGGTGCAGATCATCAAGGCGGTGCTGCTGCTCGCGGGCGTCACGGTGCTCACGCTGCTCGTCCTGGTGCACGTGGGCGGCCCGACCGACCTCTACGCCAGGGTCGCGGCCAGCTACGGCCAGAAGATGCTCGAGCCGGGCGCCCTGGCGCAGAACCCGCTCGAGGCGGTCTCGCTCGGGCTCGCGCTCATGCTGGGCCTGCTCGGGCTCCCGCACATCCTGATGCGGTTCTACACCGTCCCCGACGCCAAGGCGGCCCGCAAGAGCGTGCTCTACGCGACCGGCCTCATCGGCTACTTCTACGTCATCATCCCCATCGTCGGCTTCGGCGCCGCGGTCCTCGTCCCCGGCGGCCAGGCCGCCATCCGGGGCTTCGACGTCGGCGGCAACATGGCGGCGCCCATCCTGGCCGAGCACCTGGCCGGGACACCGTTCATGGGCTTCATCGCGGCGGTCGCGTTCGCCACCATCCTGGCGGTGGTGGCCGGGCTCACGCTGGCCGGCGCCTCGGCCTACTCGCACGACATCTACGTGAACGTGATCAAGAGGAACCGGGCCACCGAGGAGGAGCAGGTGCGGGCGGCCAAGACCGCGACGGTCGTCTTCGGCGTCCTGGCGGTGGCCCTCGGCATCCTGTTCGCCGGCCAGAACGTCGCGTTCATGGTGGGCCTCGCCTTCTCCATCGCGGCGAGCGCGAACTTCCCGGCGCTGCTGATGTCGATCGTCTGGAAGCGCTTCTCCACGAAGGGCGCGGTGGCGTCGATCCTCACCGGCGCGTTCCTGTCGGTGACGATGATCCTCTTCAGCGACACGGTGTGGGTGAAGATCTTCCACAACGCGAAGGCGATCGTCCCCATCGACAACCCGTGCGTCGTCTCGATGTCGGCCGCCTTCCTGGTCGGCATCCTGGTGTCGCTCGCCTCGCCCGACGCGACCGCCCAGGCCAGGTTCGAGGACGAGAAGCTCCGCACCTACCTCGGCGTCGGCGCGGAGTAGCCCCCCCCGGCGCCGCCCCGCGCCCCGCGAAGCGCCGTCAGGGGGCGAGCTCGGGGACGTGGCGCGCCAGGATGTCCTGCAGCTCGGCCAGGTCGGGGCGGCGCGCGAACGCCTCGCGGACGTAGCGCAGGGAGGCCGGGATGGAGGCGAGGAAGCCCGGGTTCCCGCGCACGCGGTCGATGAAGACGAAGCGGCCCGCGTCCTTGAGCTTGCGCTGGACCGTGAGCAGGTCGAAGACCTCCCGGAACGGCCCGGGGGCGAGCCGGGGTCCGCCGGCCGCCGCCAGCGCGTCGAGGTAGCGCCGGAGCAGCCGCTCCACCAGGGGGGCCGGGAGCTCGACGTAGCTGTCGCGGAGCAGGGCCACCAGATCGTACTGGCGAGGCCCGAGGAGCGCGTCCTGGAAGTCGATCACCGCCTGCTCGCCGCCGGGCAGCACCATCAGGTTCCGCGACTGGTAATCACGATGTGTGAACCCCTTCGGCTCGGCGTCGAGCGTGCGCGCGATCCGGGAGAACTCCCGGTCCACCCGCTCGCGCTCGGCGGGTCCCAGCGTCGCGCCCTTCCAGGCCTCGAGCAGCCACTCCCGGAAGTGGTCCAGCTCCCAGCGGTAGAGGTCCTGGTCGAAGCTGCGCGTGAAGGCCACGCAGCCGCCCGGGCGCCGCTCCGCCGCCGCCCGCATCCGCGCCAGCTGATCGACGGCCCGCTCGTAGAGGACCTCCCGGTCGTCGCCGGCCAGCAGCCGCGTCTCGAGCATGTCGTCGCCCAGGTCCTCCAGCACCATGAGGTGGCCGCGGGGGTCGTCCGTCAGGAGCGCGATCACCTCCGGCACCCGCACCTCCAGCGCGCGGAGATAGCGCTGGACGTCGACGAAGGGGTCGGCGGCCGGCGGGGCGCCCTTCGTGACCTCCTCGGGCCGCGCGTCGGCCGGCAGCACCATGACCACCACCGACGCGGGCGGCGCCCCGACCCGCCAGTAGCTGCGCATCGAGGCGTGCCCGGCCAGGCGCCGCACCGGCGCCGCGCCGGCGTCACGCCCCGTGGCGCGCCCCGCCGCCTCCCGCACCCGCTGCACCGTCGCCGCGTCGCTCATCGAGACTCCGCCCGGCGTGACCATCGCCGCGTTGACACCCCGTTCCGCGCACGCCTATAACCCGGACTTTCCAGCAGATCTTCGCACGCCGGAGCGAGCATGACCTACCATGAGAACGTCCTCGCCGCGATCGGCCACACGCCGCTGGTCCGGCTCCAGAAGGTGGTCGGTCCCGACGACGCGACGGTCCTCGTGAAGCTCGAGTACATGAACCCGGGCGGCTCCATCAAGGACCGCATGGCCGTCCACATCCTCGAGAAGGCGGAGCGCGAGGGCCTGCTCCGGCGCGGCAGCACCATCGTCGAGAACACGAGCGGCAACACCGGCCTCGGCGTGGCCATGGCGGCGGCCATCAAGGGGTACCGCTGCATCTTCACGATGCCCGACAAGATGTCGAAGGAGAAGCAGGACGCCCTCAAGGCCTTCGGCGCCCAGGTCGTCGTCACCTCGACCAACGTGCCCGCCGACTCGCCCGAGAGCTACTACTCGGTCGCCAAGCGCATCGCGGCCGAGACCCCCAACAGCTTCTACCTGAACCAGTACCACAACCCCGACAACGTCGAGGCCCACTACCGGCTCACCGCGCCGGAGATCTGGGCGCAGACCGACGGGAAGCTGGACGCGTTCGTGGCCGGCCTGGGCACGGGCGGGACGATGAGCGGGTGCGGCCGCTTCTTCAAGGAGCACAACCCCCGCGTGCTGAACGTCGGCGTCGACCCCGTGGGCTCCGTCTACCACTCCATGTTCAAGACGGGGAAGCTCCCCGAGCCGCGGGTGTACAAGGTCGAGGGGATCGGCGAGGACATGATGTGCGGCGCCATGGACCTGAAGATCCTCGACGACGTGCGGCAGGTGGACGACCGGCAGTCGTTCACGATGGCCCGGCGGCTGGCGCGCGAGGAGGGCATCTTCGCCGGGGGCAGCTCGGGGGCGGCGGTGCACGTGGCGGCCCAGCTCGCCCGCGAGCTGGGGCGGGGCAAGGTGATCGTGGTCCCCCTCCCCGACGGCGGGCGCGCCTACGTGTCGAAGTTCTACTCGGACGAGTGGATGCGCGACAACGGCTTCCCCCTGGGCACGTCCGACGGGCTGGCCTCGGCCACCGTGGGCGACGTGCTGGGGCGGCGGCGCGGGTCCGTGATCACCGCGCGCAAGTCTGAGAAGGTGGAGGCGGTGATCCGGAAGATGCGGGAGCACGACATCTCGCAGATGCCGGTGGTCGAGCCGGACGGCCGCTGCATCGGGATGATCCACGAGTACGACCTGCTCAACTTCCTCATCGAGGGGAAGCACCGGCTGACCGAGGTGGTGGAGCCGCTCGTCCAGCCGCTCCAGGGCGTGGTCCAGCCCACCACGCCCATCGGCCGGCTGCGCGACATCTTCAACGACGACAACGTGGCGGTGGTGAAGGAGGGCGAGCGCGTCACCGGGATCCTGACCAAGATCGACCTGATCGAGTTCGTCGGCGAGAAGCTCCGGTGACCGCGAGCGACGGGGGCCGCGCATGGGCGACGTGAAGGAGCCGCGCTTCGGGACGCTGGCCGTCCACGCCGGCCAGCGGCCCGATCCCACCACCGGCGCCGTCATGACGCCGGTCTACCTGACCTCCACCTACGTGCAGGACGGGCCGGGCGAGCACCGGGGCTACGAGTACGCGCGGACGCGGAACCCGACCCGCGACGCGCTGCAGGGCTGCCTGGCCGCCCTGGAGGGCGCGACGCACGCGCTGGCGTTCGCCTCGGGGCTCGCCGCCACCGACGCCCTCCTCCACCTGCTCGAGGCGGGCGATCACGTGCTCGCCTCCGACGACGTGTACGGCGGCACCTCCCGCATCTTCCACCAGGTGTTCCGCCGCGCCGGCATCGCGTTCGACCACGTCGACATGACCGATCCGCGCAACGTCGAGCGTGCCCTCCGCGACCGGACGCGCCTGGTCTGGATCGAGAGCCCCACCAACCCCATGCTCAAGATCGTCGATCTCGCCGCGGTGGCGGCGCTGGCGCGGGCGCGCGGCGCACGCACGGTGGTCGACAACACCTTCGCCACGCCCTTCTTCCAGCGGCCGCTGGAGCACGGGATCGACGTGGTCACCCACTCCACCACCAAGTACCTCAACGGCCACTCCGACGTGGTCGGGGGCGCCGTCATGACGCGCGACGAGGCGCTCCACGAGCGGCTGCGCTTCCTGCAGAACGCGGTGGGCGGGGTGCCGGGCCCGCTCGACTGCTTCCTCGTGCTGCGGGGGCTCAAGACGCTCCACGTGCGCATGGAGCGCCACGCCGAGAACGCGCTGCGCGTGGCGCGCTGGCTGGAGGGGCGCCCGGAGGTGGAGCGCGTGATCTATCCCGGCCTGCCCTCGCACCCCCAGCACGCGCTGGCCGCGCGCCAGATGCGGGGGTTCGGGGGGATGCTCGCCTTCGTGATCCGCGGGGGGCTGCCGGCGGCGCGCGCCTTCCTGCGCGGCGTCCGCGTCTTCGCCTGCGCCGAGTCGCTGGGCGGCGTGGAGAGCCTGATCGAGCACCCGGCCATCATGACGCACGCCTCGGTGCCGGCGGAGACGCGGGCGCGGCTGGGGATCGACGACGGCCTCGTCCGCGTCTCGTGCGGCATCGAGGACGCGGCCGACCTGCTCGCCGACCTCGACCAGGCCCTGACGGCCGCGCGGCGTGCCTGACGGCGCCGGCCGTCACTCCTCGAGCGGCGGCTGCGGCCCGGGCACGATCCCGGCGATGTCCGGATCCTCTCCGGGCGGCGGCCTGGGACGGTCCCTGGCGGCGTTGCGGCGCTCCTCGCGCTCGGCCCTCTTGTCGCGCTGCCGCTGCTGCCGGGCGAGCTCCTTCTGCCGCTTCAGCGATCCGGGGTTCCTGGGTGCCATCGCCCCTGACAATAACCGAGCGCGGGCCGGCGCGGTACTGCCAGCCGCCGGGTGCGCCGCCTCAGGCCGCACCCTCCCCCGCCGTGGCCGGCCCGGTCCCGTCACCCCGCCTGTCCGCCAGCGCGCCGACGTGGAGGCGCGGGAAGGCGAGGCTGGTCGCGAAGGCCGCGAAGGCGATGGCGCAGATCACCCAGAACATGCGCGTCATCCCGCCTTGCAGCGCGGCGGAGACGGCGCGCACCACGTCGGGCGCCACCGCGGTCCGCTCCGGGCCCAGCACCTGGTCCACCACCCCGGGCGCGACGCCGCTCCCCAGCAGCGAGGTGGCCAGGACGCCGCCCAGGATGCCCACCGACAGCGTGCCGCCGATGGTCCGGAAGAACATGGTGCTCGCGGTCGCGACCCCCCGCCGGCGCCAGGGCACGCTGCTCTGGACCGCGATCACCAGGGGCGTGTTGGCGAAGCCGAGCCCCACCCCGAAGGCCGCCGTGAGGGCCCTCGGGAGCGACAGGCCCACGCCGGGGCGCAGGAGGAGCGCGATCCCGGCGGCGGCGAGCGCGGTCACCAGGAGCCCGCCGCGGATCAGGACCCGGAAGCCGGTGCGCGGCAGCAGCCGCCCCCCCAGCGTGGAGGCAATGGGCCACCCCACCACCATGGGTGCGATGGTGGCGCCCGCGCCGGTGGGCGAGGCGCCGAGGACGGCCTGAGCGTAGAGCGGGACGAAGGTCACCATCGCGATCATGGCCGCCCCGACGAGCGCTCCGGTGGCCGACGCGACCGCCATCACGCGCTGCGCGAAGAGGTCGAGCGGGAGCAGCGGCTCGTTCGCCCTCCGCTCCACCCACAGGAACCCGCCCAGCGCGGCCAGGGCCACCGGGACCCCCACCGCGCCCCATGCGCGGGAGCGCGCGGCCAGGAGCGCCGCCAGGACGGTGATCGAGAGCAGCGCCGCCCCTGCCACGTCGAGGCGGTGCTGGTGACGCTCGACGCGCTCGTGGTACGCGGCGAGGAGCACGGCGGCGCAGGCGAGCCCGAGCGGCACGTTGAGGTAGAAGACCCACCGCCAGGAGAGGTACCGGACCACCGCACCCCCCAGCAGCGGCCCGACCAGGCCGGCGACGCCCCAGACCGCGGCGAAGACGCCCTGCCAGCGCGCGCGCTCGTGGACGTCGAAGAGGTCGCCGACGATGGTGAGCGCGATGGGCTGGATGGCCCCGGCCCCGAGCCCCTGCACGGCGCGGAAGGCGACCAGGGCCTCCATGCTCCCGGCGTGGCCGCAGGCGAAGGACCCCAGGAGGAAGAGCGCGAGGCCGGCCAGGAGGACGGGCTTGCGCCCGTGGAGGTCCGCCAGCTTGCCGTGGACGGGCACGGTGACCGTGGCCGTCAGCATGTAGCCAGCGAAGGCCCAGGCGTAGAGGTGGAGGCCACCCAGGTCGCCCACCGCGGTGGGCATGGCGGTGGAGACGACCGTCATCTCCATGGCGGCGAGGAAGAGCGCGAGCAGGAGGGCGACGACCGTGAGCGGTCGATGGGTCTGCGTCACCGACCGACCGTTAGCACCCGCCGCGCGGCGCGGCAATCGCGACGGCGTGCGCGCGACGCCGCGGGGAGCGCCGCGGCCGGCGCGTCCGCCGTCCGATTTCCACTTGCCTGGAGCCTCGCCCGCGATGAAATTGGGCCATGCTCTTCACGCCCCTGCAGCTCCGCGAGGTGAGGCTCCCCAACCGGATCGCCGTCTCTCCGATGTGCCAGTACTCGGCCGAGGAGGGGCGCGCCAACGACTGGCACCTCGTCCACCTCGGCAGCCGCGCCGTGGGCGGGGCCGGCCTGGTGGTGTTCGAGGCCACGGCGGTCGAGCCGAGGGGGCGCATCTCCCCGGCCGACCTGGGGCTGTGGGAGGACGGGCAGGTCGAGCCGCTGGCGCGCGTCGTGCGCTTCGTGGAGGCCCAGGGCGCCGTGGCCTGCCTGCAGCTCGCCCACGCCGGCCGCAAGGGCAGCACGCGCGCCCCCTGGGACGAGGGCGGACCGCTGCGCGAGGACCAGGGAGGCTGGAAGGTCGTCGGGCCGAGCGCCATCCCCTTCGCTCCGGGCCACCCGGTGCCCGAGGCGCTCGACGCCGCCGGCGTCGCGGCCGTGGTCCGCGCCTTCGCCGACGCCGCGCGCCGCGCCCACGCGGCGGGGTTCCGGGCCCTCGAGGTCCACGCCGCCCACGGCTACCTCCTCCACCAGTTCCTCTCGCCGCTGTCGAACCAGCGGAAGGACGCTCACGGCGGCTCCTTCGAGAACCGCTCCCGGCTGGCCCGGGAGGTGGTGACGGCGGTGCGCGCCGTCTGGCCGGAGCGCCATCCGCTCCTGGTCCGGATCTCGGCCAGCGACTGGTCGGAGGGCGGCTGGGGCGTCGAGGAGGCGGTCCGGCTCTGCCGCTCCTTCCGCGAGCTGGGGGTCGATCTCGTCGACACCTCTTCCGGCGGCCTGGTCGCGACCGCGCGCATGCCCGTCGGGCCCGGCTACCAGACCGCGTTCGCCGAGCGCATCCGGCGCGAGGCGGGGATCCCCACCGGGGCGGTGGGGATGATCACCGCGCCCGAGCAGGCCGACCACGTCCTGCGCACGGGGCAGGCCGACGTGGTCCTGCTGGCCCGCGAGCTGCTGCGCGATCCCTACTGGCCGCTCCACGCCGCCGCGCGCCTGGGCGGCGAGGTGCGCTGGCCGAAGCAGTACCTGCGCGCACGGCCCTGAGCCATGGAGGGCGTGGTCACCATCTCGCGGCGGGGCGCGGAGCGCCTGGCCGCCGGCCACCCCTGGATCTACCGCGGCGACGTGGAGCGGGAGCCGGCCGGTGGCGCCGACGTGGACGTCGTGGTGGTCAAGGACGGCCGGGGCCGCTACCTGGCGCGGGCCTTCTGGTCCACGCGCTCCAAGATCGCCATCCGCGTGCTGACGCGGGAGGACGTCCCGGTGGACGAGGACTTCCT
>JAJYHA010000133.1 GCA_021784995.1 Myxococcales bacterium | reverse complement strand
GGGTGGTGCTCGTGTCGACCCCGCAGGACGTCGCGCTGGCCGACGTGGTCCGGGCCAAGCTCATGTTCGACAAGGTGTCGATCCCGGTGCTGGGGATCGTGGAGAACATGTCCTCCTTCGTCTGTCCCCACTGCCACCAGCAGACCGCCATCTTCGACCACGGCGGGGCGCGCACGGCGGCGGAGCGCATGGGCATCCGCTTCCTGGGCGAGATCCCCCTCGACCTGGCGGTGCGTGAAGGGGGCGATCGCGGCGTGCCGGTGGTGGCAGGGGCCCCGGAGGGTCCGCAGGCGCAGGCCTTCCTCGCGGTCGCGCGCGAGGTGGCGGGCGCCGTCTCGGTCCAGAACATGAAGGCCCCCAGGCTCCCGGTCATCGGCGCGCAGCCGAGGGCGTCGTGACGGACGACGAGAAGCCGGGCGCTCCGAACCCCGGCCCGCGCCCGGCCGCACCGGCCGGGCCTCCCGAGGAGGGCGCGGATGGCGGCGCGCGCGGGTTCGTGGCCGACGCGGTGCGGAAGGCCGTGCTGACCGGCCTGGGCGCGGTCTTCCTCACGGAGGAGGGCGCCCGCAAGCTGGCGCGCGACTGGAAGCTGCCGAAGGAGATCGTCGGCTACGTGGTGAGCCAGGCGGGCGGGGCGAAGGACGAGATCGTCCGCGTGGTCGGCGAGGAGGTGCGGAAGTTCTTCGAATCGGAGGCCATGCGGCGCGAGTTCCTGCGGCTGCTCTCCTCGATGTCGATCGAGGTCCACGCCGACATCCGCCTCAAGCCGGCCCGGGGCGGCGGCCTCCATCCCGAGGTGAAGGCGAGCGTGAAGCCGAGCCTCCGGCGAGGCCACGACGAGGACAAGACGGAGGGATGATCCCGCGGGCGTCGGGCGGCGGCGCGAAGGCGCTGGCGCGGCTGATGTTCCTGGCCGGCGCGGTCGGGGTGGGGCTGCTGCTCTTCCGCGCGATGCCGCGCGAGGTGACCCTGGTCTACGGGCTGGCGGACACGGGCGCGGAGGCGCTCGACGTCGACGTGGAGCGGGACGGGGAGCTGGTGCGTCACGCCGAGTTCCGCTTCCCGTCCGGCGCTCCTCCCACCGTGAGCCACCGCGTGCGGCTCACCGACGGCGCGTACGTGATCCACGCCACGATCGTCCGCGGAGGACGGCCGCGACGGGTCGACCGGGCCGTCACCGTCACCGAGAGCGGTCCGCTGGTGATCCCGCTCGGCCCGTGATCGCGGACCGCCGGTCCGCGCCGCCATCGCGTCGTTGACAAGCCACCCGCCGCCCTTCACCCTACGGGCCGCACATCGGGAGGGGCGCGCATGGTCATCGAGAGGATGGCGGTCGTCGGGGCGGGCCAGATGGGTTCCGGCATCGCGCAGGTCGCCGCGCAGGCCGGGATCGAGGTGGTGCTCGCCGACGCGTCGCCGGAGCTGGCGCGCAAGGGGGTCGAGCGCCTCGGGGGCGCGCTGGCGAAGCTGGTCGAGAAGGGGAAGCTCGGCGCCGCGGAGCGGGCCGCGCTGCTCGGCCGCATCCGCGCCGCGGACCGGCTGGAGGACTGCGCGCGCGCGCAGCTCGTCGTCGAGGCCATCGTCGAGAACGAGCAGGCCAAGAAGGAGCTCTACCACCGGCTCGATCCGTTGCTCGATCCGGCGGCGCTCCTGGCCTCCAACACCTCCAGCATCTCCATCACGGCGCTGGCCGCCGCGATCCGGCGTCCCGACCGCTTCGTCGGGATGCACTTCATGAACCCGGTGCCCGTCATGCAGCTCGTGGAGCTGATCCGCGGGCTGCAGACGAGCGACGAGACGTACCGCGCCGTGCTCGAGCTGGCGAAGCGGTTCGGAAAGACGACGGTCACGTCCCGGGATCGACCGGGCTTCATCGTGAACCGCATCCTCATCCCGCTCCTGAACGAGGCCTGCTTCGCGCTGGAGGAGGGGCTCGCGACGCCCGAGGACATCGACACCGGCGTTCGGCTGGGCCTGAACCACCCGATGGGCCCCCTGACGCTGGCCGACTTCATCGGCCTGGACACCTGCCTCTTCATCGCCGAGGTGCTCCACCGCGAGCTGGGAGAGGACAAGTACCGGCCGGCGCCCATCCTCCGGCAGTACGTCGCCGCCGGCTGGCTGGGCCGGAAGACGGGCCGTGGCTTCTACACCTACCGCTGAGGATCCCATGGAGCTCGAGAACATCCGCTGGAGGGTCGAGGAGGGCGGCGTCGCCGTCGTCACGGTCGATCGCCCCAAGGCCCTGAACGCGCTCGACCCCCGCACCGTCGACGAGCTGGCGCAGGCCTTCGACGCCGCGCGCGATCCGGCGATCCGGGCCCTGGTGCTGACCGGCGGCGGCGAGAAGGCCTTCGTGGCCGGGGCGGACATCGCGCGCATGTCCACCATGACGCCCCCCGAGGCGCGTGCCTTCGCCGAGGCCGGCCACCGGACGCTGGCCCGGCTGGAGGCGCTGCCGGTCCCCACCATCGCCGCCGTGAACGGTTTCGCGCTCGGCGGCGGGTGCGAGCTCGCCATGGCGTGCGATCTCGTCTACGCCAGCGAGCGGGCGCGCTTCGGCCAGCCCGAGGTGAACCTCGGCATCATCCCGGGCTTCGGCGGGACGCAGCGGCTCGTGCGGCGGGTCGGGCTGATGCGCGCCAAGGAGATCGTCTTCTCCGGGGAGATGGTCGACGCGGCCCAGGCGAAGGCGATCGGCCTGGCGCTGGACGTCCTCCCGCCGGATCGGCTCGTCGCTCACGCCGTCGCCAAGGCGCGCACCATCGCCTCGCGGGGGCCGGTGGCCATCGCGGCCGCGAAGCGGGCCATGGAGCAGGGTGCCGGCGTCGACCTCGCCACCGGCTGCGCGCTCGAGATCCAGGCCTTCGCGCTGCTCTTCGCGACCGACGACGCGCGCGAGGGGATGCGGGCCTTCCTGGAGAAGCGCCCGGCAGCCTTCCGGGGCCGGTAGGGGCGCCCGTCCGGGGCTCCGCGCCGCACTCGCGAGGCGGCCGGGGCCCTCGTTGACAGGAGGCGAAGCCGCCGTTAGGTCCTCGTCCGGAAGGACGGGGCAAGGCTCGTGATCAGGGCGGAGTACTCCTCGGGGGACCTGGCACGCGCCACCGGAAACACGGTCCGGACCATACGCTTCTACGAGGAGCAGGGGCTGCTGCGCCCGGCCGTCGTGAGCGAGGGCGGGCACCGCCGCTACACGGAGGAGGACCTCGAGCGGCTGCGCCTCATCGCCGACCTGCGCGAGCTGGGCGTGTCGCTCTCCGAGATCCGCGCCGTCCTCGACCTGCGCGCCGGCTGCGCCTCGGCCGCGGAGTTCGCGGAGCGCTTCGAGCAGGTGCTGCTGTCCCACATCGACCAGGCTCGGCGCCGACTCGACCGGCTCCGGCGCGTCAAGCGGGAGCTGGTCGAGGCGCTCTCGGCCATCCAGTCGCGCCTCGCGTGCCAGAACCCGGCGCGCTGTCCGTGCGCGGTCGCCGAGACCCTCGGCTCGATGCGCATCGTGAAGGTGCTGGCGCAGCCCGGCGGCGTCTGCCAGCACGGCGCGGGGGACGAGGCGGCGGATCCCGCCCTCGGGGCCGGCGCCGACCCGACCACGCCGCGCGCACCGGAGCCCTCCGGTAGCTGAGGGGGCGGCTGCCGGGTGTCAGCGAGCGGCGGCTGCGAGCCACGGAAAGGCCCATTCACGGCCGTTTCCCGGCGCGCGACGTCAGTTACCATAATCTCCATTATCAGACCCTTGGGTCGTCGGCGCCGGTCAGTCGTCCCGGCGCGCGCGGGCCGGGTCCAGCGCCCGCTCGAGCGCCGGCAGCACGGCCACGTCGGCCTCGCAGAACGGGTAGCTGGCGAGCGTGCCGGCCGCGGCCCACGCGATCTCGGCCACCCCCACCGGCGACGGGACCGCGCCGGACGGCAGCGTGCAGGCGTAGAACGCCAGCTCCACGGCGAGGTCGGGATAGCGGTGCTCGTGCCGCAGCAGCAGGCGGCCCACCGCCACCGGGCAGGCCAGCTCCTCGTCGATCTCGCGCACGAGCGCCGCCGGCTCCGACTCACCCGCCTCGACCTTCCCGCCCGGGAACTCCCACAGGCCTCCGCGCTCGGCGCCCTCGCGGCGGCGCGTGATCAGCACGCGGCCGCCGCGCTGGACGACGGCGGCCACGACGCAGGCTCGCCGCACCGGGTCGGGACGGCCGTTCACGTGAGGTCGAGCGCGATCAGGTCGCCGGCGTTGGAGAGCACGTAGACGCGCCGACCCAGCACCGCCGCCGGCGCCGAGATCCCCGTGCCGGGGTTGAAGCGGCGCAGCGCGCGGCCGCTCAGGACGTCCACCCACAGCATGCCCGTGGTGATGGGCACCAGGGCGAGCTGTCCCACCAGCACCGGATCGCCCGACGGCGCCGGCTCGCCGAGGATGGGCGTGCTCCAGCGGATGCGTCCGTCCCGTGGCGAGAGACCGAGCACGCGGGTGGTCGAGAGCGCGACGACCACGTCCGTCCCCAGGGCCAGCCGGGTCGGCGACGGCGTGCGCGCCTCCCACAGCTGGTTGCCGGTCGCCAGGTCGAGCGCGTAGATCGCGCCCGAGTAGGCGGCCGCGTAGAGCCGCCCGCCGCGCAGGCGCAGGCCGTCCACGTCCATGAAGTCTCCGGTCGGAGCCACCTTCCGCTCCCACCGGACCGAGCCCGTCGCGAGCTCGAGCGCCGCGACGGTCCCGTCCGAATAGGCCCCCACCGCCAGGTCGCCCGCCGCCAGCGCCGGGGCGGCCCCGCGCACCGTGAACCCTTCGCGCGTCTCGCGCCGATGGTGCCACTTCCAGGCGCCGCTGCGTGCGTCGACGGCGACGAGCGTGTCCTGGAGCGTCATGACCAGGACCAGGTCTCCGGCCACGGTGGGCGTGGTCCCCACCTCCTCGTGGGCGTCGTAGCTCCACCGGAGCTTTCCGCTGCCCAGCGCGAGGGCGTACAGCTTGCCGTCGCTGCAGCCGGCGTACACGGTGTCGCGATCGATGCGCGGCGGAGCGTCGAACCGGCCCCTGGCCTCGAAGGTCCACATGAGCTCGCCGTCCGGATCGAACGCGCGGATCATCCCGTCGCGCGTCCCCACCACCACGTAGCCGGTCACCGGATCGACGGCCGGGCCGCCGAGCTCGCGCGCCTGCCACTCCAGCGGGATGGGGGGGACCAGCTTCCGCTGCCAGGCGACGTTCCAGAGCCGGAGGGGCACCGGCGCCAGCTGCGCCGGCGCGGTGCCGGCGCCCGTCACCGCGAGTGCCAGCGCGAGCAGCAGCGACATCTACTTGCCGCCGAGCCGGGCCAGCCGCTCCTGCGCCTCGGCCTGGAGAGACGGATCCTGGGAACCCTTCGCGACGCCCTCC
Source organism: Myxococcales bacterium (assembly GCA_021784995.1). Next base: position 4,290 of record JAJYHA010000133.1, on the reverse strand, counting down.
ACCAGCCTGCGGGCCTCGTCGGCCTTGCCGGCCCGGACCAGCACGCGGGCCCGCTCCAGCTCCGCGCGCTCCCGGTAGAAGGGGATCGCCGCGGCGCGCTCGTAGGTGCTCGCCGCCCGGTCGAGCTCGCCCTTCCCCTCCTGGGACCGCGCCAGCCCGTCGAGGGCCGAGAAGCGCATCGCGTCGTCTGCGGGCGCGGCGTCCAGGAAGGCCTGGTAGGCGGCGGCCGCCTTGTCCCAGCTCCGGAGCGTGAGCTGCGCGTCGCCCTCCAGCAGGGCTGCCGTCGTGGCGGCGCGCGAGCCGCCGTGGCTCGAGCGCACCAGCTGGGCGGCGGCCAGGACCGCGCGGGCGCGCTCCTCCGTGGTCTTGTAGACGGGCCGGTCGAGGCCGGGGAGCGCGGCGCTCGACACCTCGCCGCCCGCGGCGTCGATGGCCCGATCGAGGAGCCCCCCGGCGGCGGCACGACTCGACTCGCGCCAGGAGAGCAGCCCCAGGACCACGACGGCCAGGGCCACCACCGCGATCACGGCCGCGAGCAGCTGCTTCTGCCGCTTCGCCATCCAGCTCGCCGCGTCGGAGGCGGCCACCTGGAAGCGATCGGGGCCCTTCATCTCCTTGCGCGTGAGCTCGTGGGCGTTCTTCGGCATGGGGCGGGAATCTAGATGGCGTCCCGGAGCGGGTCAAGCGCGCAGCGCGCTCATTGCGGCGCCGGCGGCCGGCTCCTCCGCCGGCGCTCCTTGTAGACGATGCGGAGCGGGACCTGCAGCCCGAACGCGGCCCGGAGGCGGTTCTCGACGAACCGCCGGTACGCGTCGCCGATCGCCTCCGGGCGGTTGCACTGGACGACGAAGGTGGGCGGGCCGAACGCCACCTGGGCCACGTAGTAGAGCTTGACCGGCCGGCCGCGGGCGAGCGGCGCCGGGTGGCTCGCCTGCGCCTCCTCCAGCAGCTCGTTCAGCGCGTGCGTGGGGAAGCGCGCCCGGGCCTGCTCCACCAGCCGCGCCGACGTGTCGAGCACCTTCCCGACGCCCCGCCCCGTGCGTCCGGAGCAGAAGATCATCGGAGCCCAGGAGACGAACGGGAGACGCTTCCCGAGCTGCTCCCGGTACCAGGCCTGCGTCGCGCCCTCGCGCTCGGCGAGGTCCCACTTGTTCACCACCACCACCAGCGCCCTGCCCTTCTCCGCGACCAGCCCGAGCAGGCGCGCGTCCTGCTCGACCCCCGCCTCGCCGGCGTCGAGCAGGCACGCCACCACGTCGGCGCCTTCGATGGAGCGCATCGCGCGGACCACCGAGTAGGCCTCCACCCGCTGCGCGATGGAGCGCTTGCGGCGGATCCCCGCCGTGTCGGTCAGCACGAAGCGGTGGCCGCGGTGGACGAGGGCCGTGTCGATGGAGTCGCGCGTCGTCCCCGGGACGTCGGAGACGACGAAGCGCTCCGCGCCCAGGAGCGCGTTCACGAAGGTGCTCTTGCCCACGTTGGGCCGGCCCACGATGGCCAGCCGGATCTCGCGCGGCGCGGCCGCCTCCTCGGCCTCCTCCGGGAGCTCCGGGAGGTCCTCGATCCGCGGCACCGCCGGGGCGACGCCGGTCGCGGCCACGACGGCGGCGAGCAGGTCGGCCACCCCGCGCCCGTGCTCCGCGGAGAGGGCGTGCACCTCGCCGAACCCCAGCCGGTGGAACTCGGCCAGCGCGATCTCGGCCTCCACCGCCGCCGTGTCCACCTTGTTCACCGCCACGAAGAGCGGCTTCCCCGCCCGGCGCAGCAGCGCGGCGACCGCCTCGTCGACGCTGGTCAGCCCCTCGCGCCCGTCCACCACCAGGACGATCACGCTCGCCTCGTCGACCGCGAGCTGCGCCTGGCGCTGCACGAGGGCGTTGAGGCCCTCCCCGCCGCCGGCGCCGGGCCGGGGCGCCCGCGCGTCGGGCTCGAACCCGCCCGTGTCCACCACCGAGAGCGCGTGCCCCTCCCAGTCCACGTCGGCGTAGTTGCGGTCGCGCGTGACCCCCGGCACGTCCTCCACGATCGCAAGGCGCCGCCCCACGATCCGGTTGAACAGGGTGGACTTCCCGACGTTGGGACGCCCCACCAGCGCGACGAGCGGGCGGCTCACGTCACGGTCCGTGGCGCGTCAGCGCCGCGCCTCGCTCGCTCCAGCGCGCGTCCACGCCCACCCGCAGCTCGAGGTACACCTTGCACCCGAGCAGGCGCTCCAGCGCCTCGCGCGCCGCCGTCCCGATCTCCTTCAGCAGGGCGCCGCGCCTCCCGATCACGATCCCCTTCTGGCCCTCGCGCTCCACCAGGATGGTGGCCGCGATCCGGACCAGGCCCCGCCGGCCCGTCGTGCGCTCGCGCTCGTCGAACTCCTCGACCGACACCGCCACCGCGTATGGGATCTCGTCGCGAGTCCGGAGCATCACCTGCTCGCGCACGTACTCGGCCGCGAGCTGGCGCTCCGCCTGATCGGTCAGGACGTCGGCCGGGAAGAGCGGTCGGTCCGCCTCGGGGAGCCGCCGCGCGAGCGTGGCCAGGAGGTCGTCCACGTTCTCCCCGGTCAGCGCCGAGAAGGGGACCACCTCGGCCCACGGGTGGAGGTCGCGGTAGGCGGCGATCACCGGCAGCAGCGCCGGCCGCGGGGCGCGATCCATCTTGGAGATCCCGAGCACGACCGGCTTCCCGCTCCGCGCCACGCGCTCCACGATCCAGCGCGTGGCCTCGCCGATCTCCACGCGCCCTCCTGGCCCCGTCCCCGCCTCGACCAGCAGCAGCACCACGTCCACCTCGGACAGTGTGCCGAGGCCGACCTCCACCATCCGCCGGTTGAGCTCGCCCCGCGCCCGGTGCAGGCCCGGCGTGTCGAAGAGCGCGATCTGGGCCTCCGGACCGTTCCACACCCCGAGGATGCGCGTCCGCGTGGTCTGCGGCCGCGGCGAGACGATGGCGATCTTCTCGCCCAGGATCCGGTTCAGCAGCGTCGACTTGCCGACGTTGGGCCGGCCGACGATGGCGACGAAGCCGGCCCGCACTACGGCTGCGCGCCGCGCGTGATGGTGACCTTCTCGAGCTTCGTCTTGCCGTTCCCGCCGCGCGCGATCCGGGGCACGAGCTCGAACCCCGCGACCACCTCGCCGAAGATGGTGTGGCCGCGGTCGAGGTGCGGCGTGGCCACCTCGGTGATGAAGAACTGGGAGCCGTTGGTGTTGGGGCCCGCGTTGGCCATCGCCAGGAGCCCCGGGCGGTCGAACCGGTTGTCGGGCCCGATCTCGTCCGCGAAGCGGAAGCCCGGCCCGCCGTGACCCGTCCCCAGCGGATCGCCGCCCTGGATCATGAAGTCCGGGATGACGCGGTGGAACACGGTGCCGTCGTAGAGCGGCCGCGTCACCTTCTGGCGTGCGACGGGGTCGGTCCACTCGCGGGTGCCCTCCGCCAGGCCGACGAAGGTCTCCACGGTCCGCGGCGCCTTCTGCGGCAGCAACCGCACCACGATCTCGCCCGCCGAGGTCTTGAAGGTCGCGTAGATCTCTTCCGCCATGGTCCCGTCCTCCCTCACTGGCACGTGGGCTTCGTCGTCGAGATGACGACCTTCTCGAGCGTGGTGCGGCTGTTCCCGAGGCGCGCGATCTTGCCCACGAGATCGCACCCGCACACGCCCTCGCCGAACCGCACGTAGCCGCAGAGGCCCGACGGGCTGCGCCCCGGGCACCTCACCGGGTTGAGGTGGAGCGTGGGGACCTCGGTGATGAAGAACTGCGAGCCGTTGGTGTTGGGGCCGGAGTTGGCGTAGGCGAGCTGGCAGGGCTGGTCGAAGAAGTGCTCGCCCTCCTCCAGCTCGTCCGGGATGGCGTAGCCGGGGCCGCCGACCCCCTGACCGAGCGGATCGCCCCCCTGGATCATGAAGTTCGGGATGACCCGGTGGAAGAGCGTGCCGTCGTAGAGCGGCGCCTTCGTCTTCCTGCCCGTCCGCGGGTCCGTCCACTCCCGCTTGCCCTCCGCCAGCTCGACGAAGTTCTTCACCGCCTGCGGCTTCTGGGCCGGGAAGAGCCGCACCCCGATCTTGCCCTGCGAGGTGACGAAGGTCGCGTACAGGTCGCCGCCGGACGCCTTCGTGCGCTCGCCCTTCTTCACCTCCGCCGCCGCGGTCTTGCCGCGGTCGGCACGGGCCTCCTGTGCGGGGACCGCGTGCGGGAGCAGGAGCGGGATCAGGATCGTCGCGAGCAGCGTGGCCGGTCGTCGCATGCGCGCATGCTAGTGGTGCCCGCCGGGCGCCGCAACCGAAAGGCGCCCCCTCGT
>JAJYHA010000313.1 GCA_021784995.1 Myxococcales bacterium | reverse complement strand
CGGCCGCGCGGATGGAGATGAAGCGCAGCCCGGCCTCGGGCGCGTCGGCCGCCAGCCTGCGCGTGCCCTCGAGCAGGGCGCGGGGCGACACCCCCAGCGCGCGCTCGAAGAGGTCCGAGGACTCCTCCAGGAGGCGCCCCTTCGGCACCGCGACCGTGATGAGGTCGTGCGCGCCGCGCCCGCCCGCCGCCGGCCGGGCCCGCCTCATGCCTTCACCCGCCGGATCCGGGCGCCGAGGCGCGTGAGCTTCTCCTCGAGCCGCTCGTACCCGCGGTCGAGGTGGTAGACGCGCAGCACCTCGGTGGTGCCGCGGGCGAGCACGCCGGCCAGCACCAGCGCCGCCGAGGCCCGGAGGTCGCTCGCCATCACGGGAGCGCCGGAGAGCTGCGGGACGCCCTTCACCGTGGCGTGCCGCCCGTCGATGGTGACGTCGGCGCCGAGCCGCACCAGCTCCTGCACGTGCATGAAGCGGTTCTCGAAGACCGTCTCGGTGATGGAGGAGGAGCCGTCCGCGATGGCGAGCAGGACCATGAGCTGCGCCTGCATGTCGGTGGGGAACCCGGGAAAGGGCGCCGTGCGCACGTCGACCGGGCGCGGCCGCCCGGCGCCCGTGACGCGCACGGTGCGGTCGCCGATCTCGACCGCCGCGCCCGTCGCGCGCAGCTTCTCGAGCAGGGCCTCCAGGTGCTCGGGGACGAGCCCGCGCACGCGGACGTCCCCGCCCGGCAGCGCGCCCGCCACCAGCAGCGTGCCCGCCTCGATCCGATCGGCGATGACCGCGTGCCGCATCGGCCGCAGCCGCTCCACGCCGTCCACGCGGACGACGGCCGTCCCGTCTCCCTCGATGCGGGCGCCCATGCCACGCAGCGCGTCGGCGAGGTCGCACACCTCGGGCTCGCGGGCGCAGTTCTCCAGCACCGTGCGCCCGTCGGCCAGGGCGGCTGCCATGATGGCGTTCTCCGTCCCCGTCACGGTGGGCAGGTCGAACACGAAGGTGCCGGCGGCCCGCAGCCGGCCCCCCGGGGCGCGGGCCTCGACGTAGCCGTGCTCGAGCACGATCTCCGCCCCCAGCGCGGCCAGCGCCTTCAGGTGCTGGTCGATGGGACGCGCGCCGATGGCGCAGCCGCCTGGCAGGGAGACGCGCGCCCGGCCCCAGCGCGCGACCAGCGGTCCCAGCACCAGCACGCTGGCGCGCATGGTCTTCACGAGGTCGTAGGGCGCCTCCGGCGTCACGCCGTCCGGGACCCGCACGCGCACGGCGTGCCGCTCCCCGGCGTCGCGCTCCACGGCGCAGCCCATGTGCGCCAGCAGCCGCCCCATGGTGCGCACGTCCGCCAGGTCGGGCACGTTGTCCACCCGGTGCTCCCCGTCGGCCAGCAGGGCCGCCGCGAGCGCCGGGAGCGCCGCGTTCTTGGCGCCCGACACCTGCGCCTCGCCGCGCAGGGGCACGCCGCCGTCGATGACGATCTTGTCCATCCCATCCTTCCGCGGGGGTCGGATTCTAGCCGCTCCACCCCGTGCTTCCCATCAGTTCGCCGGCGGCGCGGCCGCCGCGTCCGCCCGGGCCACCACGAGGCGGGGCAGCCGCGCCAGGTCGTGGCGCAGCTCCACCCCGAGGAGCCCGGCGGCCCGGCAGAGCGCCGGGACCACCCCGGCGTGCGTCTCGTGGATCTCCAGCGCCAGCGCGCCGCCGGGGCGGAGCCAGCGGGGCGCGCCCGCGACGATCCGCCGGAGCACGGCGAGCCCGTCGGGGCCGCCGTCGAGCGCCGCGGCCGGCTCCCGGCGCACCTCGCGCGACAGCCGAAGCAGCTCGCCCGACGGCACGTAGGGCGGGTTGGCGGTCACGACGTCGAACCGGGCCCCGGCCGGCAGCGGCGCGAAGAGGTCGCCGCCGAGGAGCTCGAGCCGGGCGCCGAGCCGCTCCGCGTTCTCGCGCGCCACGGCGAGCGCGTCGAGCGAGAGGTCGGTGGCGACGACGCGCGCCGCCGGCCGCTCGAGGGCCAAGGTGACGCCGACGCACCCGGAGCCGGTGCAGAGGTCGAGCGCGGCCCCGTCCGGCGGGAGGAGCGCCAGCGCCGCCTCGACCAGGAGCTCGGTCTCGGGCCGGGGCACCAGCACGCGCGCGTCGACCCGGAACGCGCGGCCGAAGAACTCGCGCGCGCCGATCAGGTAGGCGGTCGGCTCGCCCTCCGCGCGCCGCCGGACCAGCGCGCGGTAGCGCGCCAGCTCCGCGGGTGCGACCGGCTTGTCGAAGTCGAGGTAGAGGCGGACGCGGTCGCAGCCCAGGACGTGCGCCAGCAGCAGCTCGGCCGTGAGCCGCGGCGCGTCCGCGCCGGCCCGCGCCAGGTAGCCCTGGGTCCAGCCGATCAGGGCCAGCGGCGTCCAGACGTCCGCGGGCACTCACCGCTCCGGCCGGGAGGGATCCGCCACGCTAGGCCCGCTTCTCCGGCGACGGGGGCCTCTCCTCGCGGGAGGCGTCGCGCAGCGCCTCGGCCGCGAAGTGGGTGCGGCACGCCTCGACCACGTCCTGGATGTCGCCGTCCAGGATCGCCGGGAGGTTGTGCCGGGTGTAGTTGACGCGGTGGTCGGTGAGGCGATCCTGCGGGAAGTTGTAGGTCCGGATCTTCTCGGAGCGGTCGCCGGAGCCGACCTGGCTCCTGCGCGTCGCGTCGCGCGCGCTGCGCTGCCGCTCCAGCTCCATCTCGTAGAGCTTGGCCCGCAGCATCTTCATGGCCATGGAGCGGTTCTTGAGCTGCGACTTCTCCTGCTGGCACTTCACCACCACGCCGGTGGGCCTGTGCGTGATGCGGACCGCGGAGTCGGTCGTGTTCACCGACTGGCCGCCCGCGCCGGTGGAGCGGAACACGTCCAGCTCGAGGTCGGCGGGGTTGATCTGGATGTCGATGTCCTCGGCCTCGGGCATGACGGCCACCGTGACCGTGGAGGTGTGGATGCGGCCCTGCGCCTCGGTGGCGGGGACGCGCTGGACGCGGTGCACGCCCGACTCGTACTTGAGCGAGGAGTAGACGGCGTCCCCGGTGATGGTGACGGTCGCCTCCTTCACCCCGCCCAGGTTGCCGGGGGAGGTGTCGGCCAGCTCGCACCGCCAGCCGCGCCGCTCCGCGAACCGCAGGTACATGCGGAGCAGCTCGGCGGCGAAGAGGCCCGCCTCGTCGCCGCCCGCGCCGGCGCGGATCTCGACGATCACGTCCTTCTCGTCGTTCGGGTCCCTGGGGACGAGGAAGAGCTTGAGCTGCTCCTCGGCCGGCTCGAGGCGGGGGCGGAGCGCCGCCAGCTCCTCCCGGGCCATCTCGCGCAGCTCCGCGTCCTTCTCGGCCAGCAGCGCCTCGTTGTCGGCCAGGTCGCGCAGGAGCGACCGGTAGCCCTGCAGCGCCACCACGGTCGGCTCCAGGCCGGCGCGCTCCTTGGCCACCTTCCGGTAACGGTCGCCCGACGCGTGCACGGCCGGGTCGGAGAGCTGCCGCGTCAGCTCCTCGAACCGCACCGCGATGTCGTCGAGCTTCTTCAGGACCTCGGGGGAGAGCATGCCGGCCTCTCCTTACCGTCCCCACCCCGCCGGGGCAAGGAGGAGCCGCCGGCGCTACCCGCCGCGGCGCCCGCCCAGCGCCTCGGAGAGGAGCTTGAGCGGCGCGACGTCCACCCGCGCGCTGTCCAGCAGCACCCGCAGGAGCGTCTGGCCCACGCGGCAGAGCTGGCCGAGCTGCTCGAGGCGCTCGAGCCGGAAGCGGGCCGCGGACTTCACGGCCGGGTCGACGTCGGCGAGCGCGCCCCGCACCTGGCGCAGCGCGTGCTCCACGGTCTCCAGCGCCCGGTCGATGGCGTGCCGCTCGCGGTCGGCCAGCACCCGCCGGACCAGCGACCAGATGTGGGTCTCCGCCTCGAAGTGCTCCTTGCGGTCGCCGGCCACCGTCACGCTGCGGACCACCCCCCAGCCGCGCAGCTCGGTGAGGCTCATGGAGAGCAGCCCGGTGGAGATCTGCAGCCGCTCGCAGAGCGCGGGCGCCGCCAGCGGACGCTCGGAGAGGAAGAGCACGGCCCAGATGCGGCCGAGCTGCCGCCGGAACCCCCACAGCTCCATCAGCTCGCCCACCGCGTCGGCCACGGCCAGCTCGGCCCGCTGGAGCGCGTGGGAGCCGGGGCGGGTGGTGAGCGTGAGTTCGGTGGTCATGGTCGGGTCCGCAGCGCCAGGTCGGCCAGCGCGCAGGCCGCGAAGGCCACCGACGCGAGCGCGTTGAACTGGAAGAAGGCGGCGCCGATGCGCTCCCGCCGCAGCGCGCCGCCGGGCGCGGCGTAGAGGTGCTCGCCGGCGAGGAGCGCCGCCATCAGGACGGCGCCGGCGAGCCAGGCTGCGCCGCGACCCGCCATGAGCCCCGCCGCGGCGATGGCCACCGCGGCGAGGGCGTGGAGCGCCCGCGACCAGGCCAGGGCGCCGCGCACGCCGAAGCGCGCCGGGATGGAGTGGAGCCGCGCCCCGCGGTCGAAGTCGAGGTCCTGCAGCGCGTAGAGCACGTCGAAGCCGGCCACCCAGGCGCCCACCCCCAGGCCGAGGACGACGGCGGGCGCGGACGCGTCGCCGGTCAGCGCGATGGCGACGCCGATGGGCCCCAGCGCCTGGGCCACCCCCAGCCACAGGTGCACGGCCCAGGTGAAGCGCTTGGCGTAGGAGTAGCCGAGGAGGATCGCCAGCACGGGCGCCGCGAGCGCGCCGCACAGGGGCCGGACGGCCCAGGCCAGCCCCACGAAGGCGGCCGCGCTCCCGGCGAGCAGGAGCCAGGCCGCGCGGACCGACACCTCCCCCGTGACGAGCTCGCGCCGCAGCGTCCGCGGGTTGGCGGCGTCGAACGCGCGGTCCGCGAGGCGGTTCATCGCCATGGCGGCCGTGCGTGCGGCGACCACGGCCAGGGCCACCAGGGCCAGGCGCGACGGGTCGAGCCGGACGTCGCGGGCCACCAGCGCCACCGCGCTGGCCGCGAAGGGCAGCGCGAAGAGCGAGTGCTCGAACTTCACCATGCGCGAGAGCGCCGCGACGGTCATGCCAGGGCCTCCGGGCGGTGGCGCGCCAGCCACCGGAAGGGCTGCTCCGCGGCGCCGAACGCCTGGACGAGCCAGCGGGCGGGGTCGAGGGAGGGATCGCTCCCCGCCGCGGGCGCCGCCAGGAGGCCGGGCGCGGCGCCGGGCGCGACGCGGCCGACGGTGGGCGCCCCCACCGCCTCGCCGTTCCAGGCCAGCGGGAGGAGGCGCTCCGGCTCGAGATCCGGGAAGGCGTCCGCCAGGACGGCGAGCTCGGCGAGCGGCGAGAGCGAGGGCGCCGAGGCGAGCGAGTCGGTGCCGACCGCGAGCGGGATCCCGGCCGCGAGGAGGGCCGGGAGCCGTGGCAGCCGCCCCCCGATGTGCAGGTTGGAGCGGGGGCAGAGCACGACCGTGGCGCGGCTGCGCGCCAGGGCGGCGAGGTCCTCCGCGTCCACGTCGACCGCGTGGACGGCGAGCGAGGAGGGGCCGAGGTGGGGCGCCGCCACCGCCACGGACGACCGGCCCACCGGCGCCAGCTCGCGCGCGCCGAGGCTGCGGTTCATGGCGGCGAACGGACCCGCGCCCTCGGCGCAGAAGGTCCGCTCGGCCGGGTCCTCCGCAAGGTGGACGGACGCCGGGCCGGCCCGCAGCAGCTCCCCCAGGACGCGGGGGTTGGTGGAGTAGACCGCGTGAGGGGAGAGGCAGATCCGGAGGCCGTGCGCGACCGGGCCCGCCGACCGCCTCGCCTCCTCCGCCTGCGCGAGCGCGGTGGCGATCCGACCCGGGGAGAAGCCGAACACCTCGTGGAAGAGCGTGCCGGCCAGCCCCGCCCGGGCCAGGTGAGGCAGCGCCGCCAGCGTGTTGGTCACCTCGCCCACGGCGGCGACGCCCGCGCGCTCCAGCTCCTCCATCGCCAGGGCCAGCGCCTCCTCGCGCGCCGCCGGCGCCGGAGCCTGCCAGGCCGGCGTCACCTCCGCGCCGCGCGCGGCCAGGAGGCGGCCCACCCAGGCGGCCAGGCCGTCCCCGCCGTCGACGCGGCCGCGCAGGTGCGACAGCTCGAGGTGGGTGTGCGCGTTCACCAGCGCGGGGAGCAGAACCGCGTCGAGCCGGCGCGCCGCTCCGTGGCGCGCCTCGATCTCGGCCCGCGGCCCCGCCGCGACGATCACGTCTCCCTCGAGCGCGACGGCGGCGTCGCGGAGGAAGCGGGCGCGGCCGCCAGGCTCCGCCGGCCGGCCGAGGAAGAGGACGGGCGCGGCGTAGACGCGCGCCGCCCGGGCCGGGTCGGCCGCCCCGCTCATGCGGCCCGCTCCGGGAGCCACTCGTAGCGCATGTTGCGCCGCCGCGGCGTGAACCCCGCGCCGCGGATGTGCCGCTCGACCTCCTCGGAGTCCATCTGGAACGTGGTCCCGGCGGCCGAGACGACGTTCTCCTCGATCATGACCTGGCCGAAGTCGTTGCAGCCCATGTGCAGCGCCGCCTGCGCCACGCCGCCGCCCATGGTGACCCACGAGGCCTGGAGGTTGGGCACGTTGTCGAGGACGAGGCGCGCCACGGCGTTCTCGCGCAGGTAGGCGTGGGCCCCGTTGTCCCCGGGCGCGAGGCGCGTGTGGTCGGGCTGGAAGGTCCAGCAGATGAAGGCGGTGAACCCGTGCGTCTCGTCCTGCAGCTCGCGGAGCCGGAGGAGGTGCGCGGTCCGGTGGCGCGGCTCCTCGCCCACCCCGAACATCATGGTGCCGGTGGAGCGGAGCCCCTGGCGGTGGGCCGCGCGCATGACGGTGAGCCACTCGTCGGTGGAGCACTTGAGGGGCGCGATGCGCTGGCGGACCTCGTCGTCCAGGATCTCGGCCCCGCCGCCCGGGATGGAGTCGAGCCCGGCCGCCACCAGGCGGCGGAGGGTGGCGTCGAGCGGCAGCCCGCTGATCCGCGCGATGTGCCAGATCTCCTCGGGAGAGAGGGCGTGCAGGTTGATGCGGGGATAGGTCGCCCGCACCCAGCGGAAGAGGTCCTCGTACCACTCGATGCCCAGGTCGGGGTGCAGGCCGCCCTGCAGCAGCAGCTCGATCCCGCCCACCGCCAGGGTGCCCTCGATCTTCTCCGCCAGCTGCTCGCGCGTGAGCACGTAGGCCTCGCGGTGGCCGCGCGGGCGGTAGAAGGCGCAGAAGTGGCAGGCCGTCGTGCAGACGTTGGTGTAGTTGACGTTCCGCGAGACGATGTAGGTGACCACGCCCCCGGGGTGGAGCGCGCGCCGGCGCGCGTCGGCCGCCAGCCCCAGCTCGAGCAGCGGGGCCCGCTCGTCGAGCAGCTCCGCCTCCTCCGCGTCGAGCCGCTCGCCGTCCGCCCCCTTCTGGAGCGCGGTGTCGAGGGAGGCGCGGTGCCGCGCGCGCGGCCGCCGGATCACGTCGTCCGCGAAGCGGAGGGTGGTGGGCGGCGCGAAGCCCAGCTCGGCGGCGCGGGCGAGGAACGCCTCGACGCCCTGCAGCTCGTGGGGGCCGAGGCCGTACCGGAGCCGCTGCGTGAGGTAACGCCGGTAGCGCTCCGGGTCGGCGCCGCGCTCGCGAGCGAACTGCTGCGCGATCTCGGTGCGCAGGCCCAGCCCCTCCCGCGCGGCGCGGGCCAGCTCCGCCACGTCCTCCGGCGCGAGCACGCCGGGGCGCGCCGCCCACACCGCGAAGACCATGGGGAGCCCGGTGAGGTGGTTCCACTCGCGCGCCAGGTCGAGGACGTGGTTGGCGTGCACGTCGAAGGCGCGGTCGCCGATGACGAGCGCGCCCTTGGTCCCGCGCGCCGCGGCGACGCCCTCGAGGGCGGGGAGGGGCGTGAACCTGGGGTGGACCCCGCGCGCCGCGAGGACGATCTTGGAGAGGATCTGGGAGGTCCGCGAGGCGGTGTCGAGGAAGACCTCGTCCCACACCACGGGCGACTGCTCGCCCACGAGCAGCACGGTCGAGACCGGGCCGTCGGCGCCGATCCCGATGCCGGGGACGATCTCGTAGTCCTTGCCGGCCAGGGCGCCGACGGGGAGGAGGGCCACGTCGACCTCGCCGCGGTCGAGCAGGGCCGCGGAGACGGCCGGCTCCTCGAGGTGCAGCTCGACGCGGTCGGAGCGCTCGAGGGCCACCGTGAGCGGGCGGGCGTTGAGGAAGGAGACGGCGGAGGCGCGGAGCTTGGGCATGAGGGATCCCCGCTAGGCGGCGGCGGACGGGCTGGGCGGCGCGCCGGGCGTGGCCGCCGGCGCGGCGGCGGGGCCGTGCACGCGGAGGACGTTGTAGAGGCTGTCGCGCTCGGCGGGGATCCGGCCGGCGCTGCGGATCAGGCGGTGGAGCTGTCCCTCGCCCAGGGCCTGCGGGGTCCGTGCGCCGGCCATGTGGTAGATGCGCTCCTCGAGGACCGTCCCGTCGAGGTCGTCCACGCCGAAGCTGAGCGAGGCCTGGGCCAGCCGCTCGCCCAGCATGACCCAGTAGGCCTTCACGTGGTCGAAGTTGTCGAGGAAGAGGCGGGCGGCGGCGAAGGTGCGCAGCCCGTCGTACCCGGTCGGCTTGGGGAAGGCCTTGCCGATCATGTTGTGCTCCGGGTGGAACGCGAGCGGGATGAAGACCTGGAACCCGCCCGTCTCGTCCTGCAGCGCGCGCAGCCGCGCCATGTGGTCCACGCGCTCGGCCAGCGTCTCGATGGTGCCGTACAGCATGGTGGCGTTGGTCTTCATGCCCAGGCGGTGCGCCACCCGGTGGACCTCCAGCCACTGCTCGGCGGTGGCCTTGTCGTCGCAGAGCTTCCGGCGCACGCGCCGGGCGAAGATCTCGGCGCCGCCGCCCGGCAGCGTCTCCACGCCCGCCGCCTGGAGCGCTCGCAGGACCTCCTCGTAGCTCTTCCCGAACTTCTCGGCGAAGAAGTGGATCTCGACCGCCGTGTAGCCCTTGATGCGCAGCTCCGGCCACGCCGCGTGGATGCGCCGCGGGACCTCCAGGTAGAAGTCGAAGGGCAGGTCGGGGTGGAGCCCGTTCACGATGTGGACCTCGGTGATGCCGAGGTCGCGCCTGGAGAGGACGTGCTCCACCGCCTCGTCGAGGCTCATGGTGTAGCCCTCGCTGGCGGTGCGATCGTCCGGGCGCGCGAAGGAGCAGAACTTGCAGGAGGCGACGCAGACGTTGGTGAAGTTGAGGTGGACGTTCTTGTTGTAGAAGGTGAGGTCGCCGTGGCGCCGCTCGCGGACGTGGTTCGCGAGCGCGCCCAGCGCGGCGAGGTCGCTCGTCTCGAGCAGGCGCACCGCGTCGGCCTCGGCGAGGCGCTCCCCCGCCAGGACCCTGTCGCGGACGTCGGCCAGGCCGGCGCGCTCGAGCGCGCGGTGGGCGAGGTTCGAGAGCATGGTTCAGTCCTCCACCGGCTCCATCCGGGCGCGCGGCGAGATGCCCTCCCACCGGCGCATGAGCTCGTTCGGGATGCCCAGCCGGTCGAGCAGGCGGGCCACCACCGTGTCCACCAGCTCCCCGACGTCGCGCGGCCCCGAGTAGAAGCTGGGCGAGGCCGGGACGACGACCGCGCCGGCCTCCACCACCTGCACCATCGCCCGCGCGTGGACGAGCGAGAGCGGCGCCTCGCGCAGGCAGAGCACGAGCGGCCGCCGCTCCTTCAGCATCACGTCGGCCGCGCGCCCGA
>JAJYHA010000382.1 GCA_021784995.1 Myxococcales bacterium | reverse complement strand
GATCTGAGGGGCGCCACGACGTGATCGTGATGGGAACGCACGGCCGGAGCGGACGGGCCGAGGCGCCCGTCGGCTCGGTGGCGCAGAAGGTCATCCTCGACGCGCCCTGCCCGGTGGTGGTGATCCGGTCAGAGCCCTCCCGCGAGCGCGCGGTCACGGCGCCCTGACCGTCTCCGCGCCGCCAGGCGCTTCCACGCCTCGTCGACCGCCAGCAGCGCCAGCGGCGCCGCCGGCAGCGCCGCCCACGCCGCCGCCGGCGGCGGCGCGGTGCCGAAGACCCGCTGCGCCCAGGGCACGTAGACGAGCCCCGCCAGCAAGGTCAGCTCGAGCAGGATCCCCGCGCGCAGGAGGGGATTGCGGACCCACCCCCGGAACGCCGACGACCGCTCCGACCGGCACGCCAGGACGTTCCCCACCTGGCTGGCCACGATCACCGCCAGGGCCACCGTCGACGCCTGCCGGAAGGCGCTCGCCGTGGTGGGGTCCGCGGCGCCGGAGAGGAGCGCTCCCGCGGCGCGCTGCAGCTCGCCGATCCCGATCCCGTGGCCGCGCAGGATCAGGAAGAAGCCCGCCATGCTGGTCGCGGCCTGCACCAGCCCGAGCCGCAGGTAGGCGCGCGCGAGCAGGGCGCGATCGAGCAGCGCGGCGCTCCGGCTCCTGGGCGGCGCGGCCATGACGGCCGCCTCCGGCGGCTCGCCTCCGAGCGCCAGCGCCGGGAGCATGTCCGTCCCCAGGTCGATGGCCAGGATCTGCAGGATCCCCAGCGCCGGCGGGATGCGCAGGGCGAGCATGGCCAGGTAGGGCACGAGCTCCGGGACGTTGGAGGTGAGGATGTACGCGAGGAACTTGCGGATGTTCTGGAAGAGCGACCGGCCCTCCTCCACCGCCACCACGATGGAGCGGAAGTCGTCGTCGAGCAGCACGATGTCGGCCGCCTCCCGCGCCACGTCGGTCCCGCTCGCCCCCATGGCGATCCCGACGTCGGCCGCGCGCAGCGCCGGCGCGTCGTTCACGCCGTCCCCCGTCACGGCCACCACGTGGCCCAGCGCCCGGTAGGCCTCGACCAGCCGGAGCTTCTGGTCGGGCGCCACGCGCGAGAAGATCAGGCCGCGGCCGTCGCGCAGGAGCGCCCGCAGGCGCCCGTCGTCCATGGCGGCGAGCTCGTCGCCCGCGACCACCGTGGCGGGGCCGCGGACGAGCCCCACCTCCCGCGCGACGGCCTCGGCGGTGGCGCCGTGGTCGCCGGTCACCATCGTGACCTCGATGCCCGCGCGACGGCAGGTCTCGATCGCCTCCGCCACCCCCGGCCTCGGCGGATCCATGATCGCGACCAGCCCCAGGAGCAGCCCCCCCTCCGCGACGTCGCCGGTCGCCCCCGGGGACGCCGCGCCCGCCGCCGCGTCCCACAGCGCGACGGCCAGCATCCGGTAGCCCCGGGTCGCGAGGCGGTCGTGCTCCGCCAGCACGGCGGCCCGCCCGCCGGCGTCGAGCGCGACGGCCGCCGCGCCCTCCAGCACCCGGTCGCAGCGGGCGAGGAGGTCGGCGGGCGCGCCCTTGCCGATGGCCACCACGGCCCCCGGGGCGCGCAGGCCGAGCGCGTCCCACCGCACGATCGCCGTCATCGCGCGGCGCGCGCGCACGAAGGGGATCACCCGCAGCACCTCGGCCCGGTCCCGGAGCGTCTCCAGGCCCACGCCGGCGGCCTCCACCAGCGCGATCTCCATGCCGTCCCGCATCGCCCCCACGCCCGCGCCGGGGATCCCGCCCGCCTCGGTGCAGAGCGCCGCGGCGGCGAGGAGGCGCCGGAGCGGGAGCTCGGCGCCGTCGCGCACCGGGACCGCGCCGCGGCCCGGCAGCCACGCCTCGCGGACCGCCATCTCGTTGCGCGTCAGGGTCCCGGTCTTGTCGGTGCAGATCACCGTCACCGCGCTCAGCGTCTCGATGGCGTTCATGCGGCGCACCAGCACCCTGCGCTGGGCCATCCGCTGGACCCCCAGCGCGAGGGCCAGGGTGATGGTCGGCAGCAGCCCCTCCGGCACGTTCGCGACGATGATGGCGACGGCGAAGAGCAGGCGTTCGTGCGCCGGGAGCCCGCCCACCGCGCCGCCCACCAGGAACACCGCGACGCCCATGGCCGCGGCGAGCACCGTGATCACGTGCACGACGTGGCGCACCTGCTCCGCCAGCGTGCTCGGCTGCCGCCGCACCGCGGCCGTGAGCGCGGCGACCCTCCCCAGCTCCGTGGCGCGCCCCGTGGCGTAGACGAGGGCGCGGGCGCGCCCGGCGACGACCGTCGCGCCGGCCAGCACCGCGCCCGGCGCGTCGAGCGCTCGCACCCCGGGCGCCGCCGGCGCCCCGCGCCGCTCCACCGGCGCCGACTCGCCGGTCAGCAGCGACAGGTCGAGGTGCAGCAGCTCCGCCGTGACGACGCGCGCGTCGGCCGGCACGCGGTCGCCCTCGGCCAGCTCGATCACGTCGCCGGGGACCAGCTCCCGGGCGGGGAGGACGGCGAGGCGCCCGCCCCGGTACACGCGCGCGCGGTCCGGGAGCCGCCGCTGCAGGGCCTGCAGCGCGCGCTCCGCCTTGCGCTGCTGCCAGAAGCTGAAGGCGCCGTTGACGCACACCACGCCCCAGATCGCCCAGCCCAGCTCCGGCGCGCGCGAGGCGAATGCCAGGCCCCCCGCGATCCAGAGCAGGACGGCCATGAAGTGCGTCAGCTCGTCCCGGGCGATCCGCCACGCAGGGCGCGATCGCTCGCGCGGCAGCTCGTTGGGGCCGTCGCGAGCGAGCCGCCGCGCCGCCTCGCCCTGCGCGAGGCCTCGATCGGCGCTGGCGAGGTGGGCCGTGAGCTCGCCGATCTCCTGCGCCCACGGCGACGTGCTGGCCGTCACGGCGGACCCCGGCCCCCACGGTGCTCCCGGCGCGTCTCGCTGCGCCACGCCGCCCGGGGCCGCGCCATCATGTCGCAGCCCGCCGGGAGCGGCGCCCGGCCTCCTACACCTGGATCACGCCCAGCTTGAGCGCCAGCTTGACCAGCTCGGTGCGGTTGTGGAGGTCGAGCTTCTCCATCACGTGCTCGCGGTGCGACATGGCGGTCTTGACGCTGATGCCGAGCACGTCCGCCACCTCCTTGTTGCTCTTGCCCTCGGCCACGAGCCGGAAGACCTGCTTCTCGCGGTCGGTCAGCGTCTCGTAGGGGTCGCCGCCGGGGCGGCGCGGATCCGCCTGCTCCATCGCGGCGCGCGCCACCTCGGGATCGAGCACCAGCCCGCCGCGGTGCGCCGCCCGGATGGCGCCCACCAGCTCGCTCCCCGCCGACTTCTTCAGCACGTAGCCGGCCACGCCCGCCTTGAGCAGCCGCCGCACGTACTCGCGGTCCTCGTACTGCGAGAGCACGAGCACGCGCGCGCGGAGCCCCTCCTTCCGGATCTCGAGGGCCGCCTCCAGCCCGCCCAGCCCGGGCATGGCGATGTCCATCAGCACGACGTCGGGGTCGAGCCTGCGGCAGGCCTCGATGGCCTCGCGCCCGTCCGCCGCCTGCCCCACGACCTCGATGTCGTCGGTCGCCGAGAGGAGCGCCCGCACCCCCTCCCGGAGGATGGCGTGATCGTCGGCGATCAGGACCCGGATCTTGCTCACGGCGCCTCCGAGCTTATCGGGGCCGGCGCCTCCGGGGAAGCCTCGTCCGGCGGGAGCGGCACCACGATCTCGATCCGGGTGCCGCGGCCGGGCGCGGAGTCGACGGTCAGCTTGCCCCCCAGCAGGTCCGCGCGCTCCTGCAGCCCGAGCAGCCCGTAGTGCGGGCGGTCCGTCGGCGCCGTGCCGGGGGCGAAGCCCTTGCCGTCGTCCTCGATCTCGATGCGCAGCTCGCGGCCGCTCTGCTCCATCTGGATCAGCACCGACTCGGCCTCGGCGTGGCGGGCGATGTTGTTCATCACCTCCTGCGCCATGCGGAAGAGCGCGACCTCGATCTCGGTCGGGAGCCGCCGCCCCATCTCCGCGATCTCGCACCGGACGGCGATGCCGCGGCTGGTCAGGCAGCGCTCGGCGTACCAGCGCAGGGCCGAGGAGAGCCCCAGGTCGTCGAGCACCGCCGGGCGCAGGTCGAGGATGAGGCGGTGGACCTCCTCCAGCGTCCGCACCGCCAGCGTCTTCACCTCGTCGAGCCGGGGGCGCGGCCCGCCGCTGCGGATCGCGCTGCCCGCCGCCTCGATCCCCATGGCGAGCGCGGCCAGGCTCTGCGTGGTCTCGTCGTGCAGCTCGCGGGCGATGCGCTTGCGCTCGTCCTCCTGCGCGGTGATCACCGTGCGGAGCAGCCGCTGCCGCTGGGCGTCGCGCTCCCGCAGCTGCGCGTTGGCGCTGGCCAGCTCGCGCGTCCGCTCCGCGACGCGCTGCTCGAGCGCCTCGTTCGCCCGCGCCACGTAGGCGATCATCTCGCGCAGCGAGCTGCGCATGCGCTCGACCGAGCGGCCGAGCCGGCCCAGCTCGTCGGCCCCCAGCTCCGGGATCGGCTCGTCCATGCCGCCCGCCGCGATGCGCTCGGCCGACGCCGTGAGCACGGCCACGGGGCGCGTCACGCTCCGCACCGCCCCCCACGCGAAGGTCCCGGCCATGATCAGCAGGCCGACCGCCAGCAGGATCAGGCGGCCGGAGATGCCCCGCGCGGTGGCCAGCACCGCCTCCTCCGGCTGGATCGTCACCACGGCCCAGGGCGCCGCCGAGAGCGGCGCCACCGCCATGATCCAGGGGACGGCGGTGGCGTGGCAGTCCCGGCACAGCCCGATGGAGGTCTCCTTCGCGCGCACGAGCCGGGCCGTGCGCGCGCGGCAGCTGATGGCCTGGTGGACCTGGCCGCGTTCGGTGCTGGCCAGCACGGTCCCGTTCGCGTCGACGATGCTCGCGTGCCCCCCCGGGCGCCGGATCAGGTGGCGCAGCACGCGCGCGCGCGCCGGCTGGCCCGGGTCGATCACCGCGCCCACGACTCCCATCGGCTTGCCGCGCCAGTCCACCACCGAGACGAGCGCGTAGGTGCGCTCCTCGTCGTGCGCGCCCTCCAGCGAGGTGACGCGCGGCTTGCCGTCCCGCAGGGTGGCCTGCACCTCCGGGAGGTTCCACGGCGGCGCCACCGAGCGCCCGCCGCGCGGCTCCTCGATGAGCACCCTCCCCTCGCGATCGAGCAGGAAGAGCCCGCCCAGGAACTGCGCGTGGAGGTAGGTGGCGCGCAGCAGGGCGTCGACCGCCTCCTGCGACCCTCCACCGGTGACGGCCGGCGCCGACGCCAGGCGCTGGAGCGCCTCGAGGTCGCCGGTGATCTCCTCGTCCACGTGCTCCGCGACCGCGATGGTCGCGCCGCGGCGCGCCGCCAGCAGCTCGTGGTCGAGCTCCGACAGGTGCCACCAGGCGAGGGAGCCCACCAGCGCCGAGGGGACGAGGACGCCGATGGCGATCAGCAGGTAGACGCGGAAGCGGAGCCCCTGACGCCCCAGGCCGCCCGCGCGGGTCTGCGCCCCGGGGCTCATTGCTCCTCCCTCACGCTGCGGGCGATGCGGAGCAGCTCGTCCACCGTGCCCCGCGACCGCAGCAGGATGCTGCGGCCGTCCTGCACCCAGGTGAGCTGCCAGGCCATGGCGCCGTCCTCCACGACGCGCGCGAGCGTGCCGCGGGCCCGGCCCACCGCCACCGGGGAGGCGTGCAGCACCTGCGCGTCGGGGAGCAGGGGCGGCGGGATGGGGCCCGGCCCCAGGGTCTCCGCCACGAGGAGGTGCGGTCCCCCCTCGCGCGCGCCCACCCACAGCGCGGCGGCGCCGGGCGGGCCGCGCACGAAGCGGATGCGCTGCGGCGGCCAGAGGAGCGTGCTCGGGAAGTAGTACGGCACGAGGAGGCGCGCGCGCAGCCGGTGCTCCACCTCGGCCACGGTGGCGGCGCGCCGCACGTGACGGGGCTCGCCGGTGATCAGCGCCGGCAGCGCGTCCACGCCCTGGAGCACCAGCGCCGCGCCCGTGAACACCGCGGCGACGGAGCCCAGGACCCCGAGGAGATCGACGAGGCGCACGGGCGCCGGGCGGGCCAGGCCGCTCACGTCACCACCGTCGCCAGCGCGACCAGGCAGGCGGCCGCGAGCGCCACCCGGAGCCGCCGCAGCGGGAGCCGCGCCGGCGGCGCGGGCTCGAGCAGCCGCCGGCAGCGCGCCTCGACGTCGTGGGAACGCACCCGGCGCAGCGGCTCGCCCAGCACGGCCGCGAACGGGAGCGTCCGGCCCGCGGCCGGACGCCGGCGCACGCCGGTCCGGTACAGCTTGAGGACCGCGCTCGCCAGCGCGAGCCTGTCCCCGCCCGCCCCCTCGTCGGCGCGCCACTCCGCGTCGCGGGCCAGCGCCCGCGCCACCACCTGCGCCACCGGGTTGAAGAAGAGGACCGCCCGCACGCACATCATGATCCAGGAGGTGGCGGGGTCGTGGCGCGTGAGGTGCGCCAGCTCGTGCGAGAGCGCGGAGCGCAGCTCGTCCGCGTCGAGCAGCGCCAGCGCGCCGCGCGAGACCACGAGCGCCGGGGCGCGCACCCCGGCGCAGAAGAGCACCGGCGCGGGCCCCTCGACGAAGCGGATCCCGGGAGGGCGCAGCCGGCGCGCCGCGGACAGCTCGGCCACCAGGCCCTCCAGCTCGGGAGGCGCCGGCGCCGGCGCCGGCAGCGATCGGCTCCCGGCCCGCAGCAACGGCATCAGGTCCATCAGGAAGAGCGCGGTGCCGAGGAGCGCCAGCAGCACCACCCCGGCCTGGAACGCCGTGACACCGCGAAGGCTCACCTCTTCCCAGTGGCGCGCCGAGAAGATCGCGTACCGGTCCCGAAACTCGTCGCCCACGCGCTGGGGGACGAAGAGGAAGAGCGCCGGGGTGACCAGGAGCGGCTGGACCAGCCCCACCAGCCGCAGCACCAGCCGGTCGTCCGGCGAGCGCGCGCGCCACGCGCGCAGGAGCGCCTCCATCGCCAGCGCGGCGACGAGGGCGTGGGTCATCGACTCCGCGGCGTAGTCAAACCACTTCCCGGGCATGGCCGGCCACGTGCTCCCCCTCCTCGCTCCGGCCCTCCATCCGGGCCAGCTCGAGCGGGTGCTCGTGCGCCATTCTCTCGCGGGAGATTCTCCCCGTGAAGATGCCCGTGTCGAACGGGAAGACGTCCGGGTTCAGGTGGGCGTTGTATACGTGCCAGATCGTGATGACCAGGAAGGCCATCAAGCCCTCGTTCGAGTGAGCGACCTTGGCCGCCGGGACGAACTGCCCTGGCAGCAGCCGCGCCACGAACGTCGGGTAGATCAGGATGAGGCCCGTCATCACCATGATGACGTTACCGAACACCAGCCCCCAGTACTCGAACTTCTGCTTGTAGTCGTACCGATCGTACTTCGGCCCGTGATCGCGCAGGCCGAGGTAGTACCGCAGCGTGTTGATGGCGTCCTCGAAGTCGTGGCGGGTGGGGATCATCGCCAGCCGGGTCTTCTTCTGCCCGATGGTCCACAGCGCGCTGTAGAAGTGGAAGACGGTCGAGATGGCCAGGGTCCACCCGCAGAAGCGGTGGATCCACCGGGTGGCGTCGATGCCGCCGAAGAGGTCGACGAGCCGCTGCGCCCAGGCCGCCTCGTAGAACTTCTGCGGCAGGCCGGTCAGGCAGAGCATCGTGAACACGATCATCGTGATGAAATGCTCGATGCGCTGCTTGACGGAGAATCGGACGATGGAGTCGCTCATCGGTTGACCACCACGCGCCAGAGGTGCAGCGCGATCTGGAGGACGAGGCCGCTGACCATGAAGGGGATCAGCACCTTGTAGAACATCTGCACCATCCACACGAGGCTGGCCTTGTGCGGCGTCGGCTCGTAGTGGGACAGCCACGCCTTCGGGAACTCCTTCGTCGCGTCCGGGTGGCACTTGCGGCACGTCTGCACCAGGTTGGCCTGGATCGTGTGCGAGGACGGGTCGGACGACTTCTGGATGTCGTGCACGCCGTGGCAGTCGGTGCAGACGGCGGCGAAGCTCTTCCGGTTGCCGCTGCGGTGCCCCGCGCTGCGGCGCTGGAGGGTGGCCGACATGCCGTGGAAGTCGCGCAGGTAGGTGTCGACCACCTTGGTGGAGAGCCCGTACTTCGCCATCAGCTTCTCGTTGGTGTGGCAGCGGCCGCACACCTCGGGAGTGCGGAGCGAGAGCGCGCCGCCGCGCGGGTCGACGATGTCGTGGGCGCGGTGGCAGTCGGTGCAGACCGGCACGTCCGCGTTGCCCGCCTCCGCGTCACGGCCGTGGACGCTCGCCGCGTAGACCTTGAAGACGTCGGCGTGGCAGTTGGCGCAGGTGTGCGAGATGCGGGTGCGCGGCTCGCTGGCCCGCTGGATGTCGTGGGAGCCGTGGCAGTCGACGCAGAGCGCCGCCTGGCGGTTCCCCTTCGCCATCACGGCGTAGTGCACCCCGTCCAGCGTCTTGGTGTAGTTCGCGAAGTGGCAGGCCTTGCAGCCATCGTAGTAGGCGACGGCCAGGTCGCGCTTCGACGCGAACGGCTTCGAGTCGTGCGGGTACCCCTTCTTCTCCGTGTGACAGTCGGTGCAGCGCAGGATCTCGCCGTGAACCGACTTCGAGAAGACGGCCGGGTCCACGTAGAGCGAGAGCTTTTCGCCGCTGGGGAGGTCCATCGACATGGAGGGGTCGCTGCCGTGACACCCCATGCATTCGTCCTGGTCCGATGGGAGCCCCGCCAAGGCTGGGCCCGCTCCGAGCGCCAGAGCGACGCAGAGTAAGATCCGTCTCATCCTCGAGCTCGCCTTTCCCGCCCGCGCGAAAGCGTCCGGACGCGCCAGGGGAGCTTCTTACGCCGTCGGATTGCCGATGTCCAATGCCGATCGCGCAGCCACGACGCCTGATTCGACACGCGAATTTGAGAGGCGAGGCCAGGCGCGATCAATCCGCGTCAATCGGCCGCAGCCCCGGGAAAAAGCGCGCGCCGGGAACGTCGACCGCGCCGATCCGCGCAACGGCTGCGCGCCGCGCGCCTCGTGGAGGGGGCAGTCGAGCGGCAGGCAGGAGCCCTCTGCGGCAACAAGCCGCACGTCGCCGTCCTGCGCTTCAGGCGTGGAGGAAGGCGTCGGTGAGGTCGCGCCATGCGGCGCCCGCGAGCGGTCGTTCGACCGGGCCCGGCCCCGTCCGGGCGATCCGGCCCGCGAACCCGACCCGACCCTCGAGGAAGCGGTCGAGCCGCTCCGACTCGTCCGTCATCCACGCCCGCGCCCTCTCCCCGCCCGGCAGCGTCGACCAGCGGGCGTCGGACGGCTCCAGGGCGAAGAGCCAGCCCCGGCCGTACCCGTCCTCCTTCACGAGCGACGGGTCGCGCTGCACCTCCGCGTTCACCGCCACCACCCGCCCGCCGACCGGGGCGGCGATGCGCGCGTCCAGACCGCCGCACGCGACCACCGCCGCCACCTGGCCCTCCGCCAGCACGTCGCCGGGTCGGGGGAGCTGGACGGCCAGCGCCCAGGGGAGGATCTGCTGCGCCACGCCGTCCAGCCCCACCGTCAGCCGCCCGCCCTCCCGCACCAGCCAGGTGTGGCTCGCCGCGTACCGCGCGCCGGGCCGGTACAGCACGTGCCCGGTCCGCCGCAGGCCGCGGACGCGCGGCCGGACCGCCTGGACGAGGCGGACCGTGCCGAGCACCACCGCGACGGGGAGAGATCG
>JAJYHA010000223.1 GCA_021784995.1 Myxococcales bacterium | reverse complement strand
CCCGGCGGCGGGCCGCGCGCCCCGCCGCTATACTCGCCGCAGTGCTGCTCCCCGAGGCCCCCATCGTCAGCCTGCCCCAGCCCGCGCCCTACGAGTACGAGGCGCGCCTCCCCGAGCTGCCGCCGCTCGCCGGAGACCCCAGGGCCGACCTGGCCGCGGCGCGCAGCTTCGTCGCCGACCTGCACCGCCGCGGCGCGAGCGGCCACACCGTGGTCCGGCTCCAGAGCGCGGCCATGGACGGGGTGGTGGGCGCCGTCTGGGCGGCGGCCACCGCCGCCGCCGCGGCGACGCACGCGCCGACGCCGCTCGCGCTGGTCGCCATCGGCGGCTACGGCCGCCGCGAGCTGGCCCCCTTCAGCGACGTGGACCTGCTCGTGCTGCACGAGACGGGCGGGCCGTCGCCCTTCGCGCGGCTCGCCAGCGAGCGCTTCGTCTACGCCCTGTGGGACCTGGGGCTGGAGGTCGGCTACGGCGTGCGCGATCTCGCCGCCTGCGAGGCGCTGGCGCAGCAGGACCACACCGCGCGGACGGCGCTCCTCGACCTCCGGCAGCTCGAGGGGGACCGCGAGCTCTACCGCGCGCTCGAGCGCGACCAGCTCCACGGCCTCTCGCAGGCCCGGGTGGACGCCTTCCTGGCGGAGAAGACGGCCGAGGTGCGCTCCCGGCGCGAGAAGTTCGGGGACTCGCTCTACCTGCTCGAGCCCAACGTGAAGCAGTCGGAGGGCGGCCTGCGCGACCTGCAGTCGGCGCTCTGGATCGCGCGCGCCCGCTGGAAGGTGGCGGGGATCACCGATCTGCTCTCGCGCGCCATCCTGCCCGAGCGCGAGATCCGCGAGCTGCGCCGCGCGCGCGACTTCCTGTGGCGGGTGCGCAACGAGATGCACTACGCGGCCGGGCGGAAGTGGGACCACCTCACCTTCGACATCCAGCCGCACCTCGCGGAGTTCATGGGCTACGTGGAGAGCGAGGAGGGGAGCGCCGTCGAGCAGTTCATGCGCCACTACTACCTGGCGGCGAAGATCGTGCTCACCGCGTGCGACGCCATCCTCGACCGGGCCATGGAGCCGCAGAACGCCACCGGGTGGCGCCGCGTCCCGGCGCCGGCGGCCATGACCGGCGCGGAGCGCTCCAGCGGCCCGCCGCGGGCGGAGTGGCCCCTCCCCGGCGGCGAGCTCAAGGTCTTCCGGGGACGCCTCACCATCGTGGACAAGGACGCGCTGCGGCGCTCCCCCGCGGCGCTGGTGCGGCTCTTCGCGGCGGCCGACCGGGAGGGGCTCGACCTCTACCCCTACGCCCGGGACCAGGCGACGGCGGCGGCCGCCGAGCTGACGCCGGCCGACGCGGCCGACCCGGAGGTGAACCGGGAGCTGCTGGCCTGCTTCGTGCGGCCGGGCACGCGCGGCCGCTTCCTGGCGCTGATGCACCAGCTCGACGTCCTGCCGCGCGTCCTCCCGGAGTTCGCGCGCATCACGGCGCGGCGCCAGATCGACGTCTACCACGTGTACACGGTGGACGTTCACCTGCTCTTCGCCGTGCGCCGGCTGCTCGCCCTGCGCACGGGCGACGTGCAGGTGGAGGGCCTGACGGGGCTCATGCAGCGGCTGGAGCGTCCCCTCGGCCTCTACCTGGGGACGCTCTTCCACGACATCGGGAAGGGGCTCGGGGGCGATCACTCGGCCAGGGGCGCCGACATCGCGGCGGCCGCCTGCATGCGCATGGGGATCGACCCGGCCGACGCCGCCGACGTGGAGTGGCTCGTCCTGAAGCACCTGCGGATGGCCACCATCGCGCAGCGGCGCGACCTCTCCGATCCGCACCTCATCCACGCCTTCGCGGACGAGTGCGGCTCGCTCGATCGGCTGGAGAAGCTCTACCTGCTGACCTACACCGACATCGCGACCGTCGGACCGCGCACCTGGACCGACTGGAAGGCGCGGCTGCTCCGGGAGCTGTACGAGAAGACGCGCGAGGTGATGGCCGCCGGCGTGGAGCGCAGGGCCGAGCCGGGCACCGTCGAGGCGGCCGCGCGGTCGCGCGTGGCGGCCGCGCTGGCGGGGAGGGCGCCCGCGCGACGCGTCGAGCGCTTCCTGGCGGCCATGCCCGCCCGCTACTTCCTCACCACGGCGCCGGAGGACGCGCCGCGCCACCTGCGCCTCCTCCGGCGCGGGCGGAGCATGCCCTTCGCGAGCGCCATCCGGCACCGCCCCACGCTGGGCTGCTCCGAGCTGATCGTCAGCGCGCCCGATCGGCCCGGGTTCCTGTCGGTGGTCGCGGGCGTGCTGGCGGCGAACCGCATCGACATCCAGCACGCGGAGGTCTTCTCGTCGCACGGCGACGGGCGGGCCCTCGGCTGGCTGGCCGGCCGCGCGCTCGACCTCTTCGAGCTCCGGGGCCCCGACGAGGGCGCCGTCGAGCCCTCGCGGTGGCGGGCGGCCCGCCGCGACCTGCAGCGCGTGCTGGCCGGCGAGGAGTCGCTGGAGGGGCTCCTGGCGCGCAAGCTGCGCGCGTCGGCGATCCCGCTGAAGCCGCTCCCGCGCGTGACCACCAAGATCTACATCGACAACGACGCGGCGCGGGACCACAGCGTGATCGACGTCTTCACGGCCGACCGCGTGGGCCTGCTCCACGTGCTCTCGCGCACCGCGTTCGAGCTCGGCCTCTCGGTCGCCCTGGCGCGCATCACGACGGAGGGCCACCGCGCCGCGGACGCCTTCTACGTCTGCACCCCGGACGGAGGACGCCTGCAGGGCCAGTACGCGGCGCGGGTGGTCGAGGCCTTCACGGCCGCGCTGGCGCGCCCCTTCCCGTAGGGGCGCCGCGCCCCGTCCGGCCCCGCGGGCGTCACCGGCGGGCAGGGGGAGGAGGGCGCCCGGATCGCCGCTCCCTTGCCCGGTCGCGGTCGCGTGCCCAGCGTTAGAGGAGTCCGGTCCCCGGGCGAGGCGGGGGAGCCGATCGCGGAGCACGTGTGGGCTCGAGCGCAGCGGCAGGCGGCAGGCAGCAGGCCCACACGGGACGATGCGGGGCGAACCATGGCTGACGCGAAGCGGGGCGGGATGCGGGGAGCGATGACGGTGTCGGAGGCCGGCCGCAAGGGCGGCGTCCGGGTGCGGGAGACGCGCGGGCGGTCGTTCTACCAGGAGATCGGCCGCAAGGGCGGCGAGACCGTCAAGGCCGCGCGCGGCCGCAAGTTCTACGAGGAGATCGGGAAGAAGGGAGGCGACGCGGTCAAGGCGGAGCGCGGCCCGCGCTTCTACGAGGAGATCGGCCGCAAGGGCGGCGAGGCCATCAAGGCCGAGCGGGGCACGCCGTTCTACGAGGAGATCGGCCGCAAGGGCGGCCACCGGGTCCGCGAGCTGATCGAGCGGGGCAAGGCGGGCGCGGCTCCGGGCCCGCCGGGCGCCACCGACGAGGGTGGGTAGCGGACGCGGCGGCGCCCTCGGCCCGGGAGGACGGGATGGGATCGACGGACGAGAAGGGAGCCGGGGCCGCGCCGGGCGCGCCGCGGGCTGCGGAGCCGGCGCCCGGCGCCCGCAGGGCCATGACGGTGTCGGAGGCCGGCCGCAAGGGCGGCATCACGGTCCGTGACAGGCGCGGGCACGCCTTCTACGAGGAGATCGGTCGCAAGGGCGGCCAGCGGGTCCGGGAGCTGGTCGCGCGCGGCAAGGCGCGCTCGTAGGCGCGCGGCCCGCGCCGGCGCCGGTCCCGTCCGGGTGGAGCGCGGAGGCCGCGGCGTGGCGCTCCGGTGGGCGCGACCGCGTTCCTGCCACCGCGGCGATCTGCTAGAAGACCGCGGATGCCCGCCGCGCCGATCGTCGCCATCGACCCGCAGCACCCGCAGCCGCGGCTGGTGGAGCGCGCCGTCCAGACCTTCGCGTCGGGCGGGCTGATCGCGTTCCCGACCGACACCTACTACGCCATCGGCTGCGACGTCTTCGACAAGCGCGCCATCGAGCGCATCTACCAGCTCCGGCAGCTCCCCAGGACGCACGAGCTCTCGTTCGTCTGCGCCGACATGGCCGAGGTGTCGCGCTACGCGCTGGTCGACAACGCCGCCTACCGCGTCCTGCGCCGGAAGACGCCCGGACCCTTCACCTTCATCCTCCCCGCGACGCGCCTCGTCCCCGACCTGGTGCTACGGCGGCAGAAGACGGTCGGGATCCGCGTCCCCGACAGCCCCATCGCGCTGGCGCTCGTGCGCGCGCTGGCCCACCCGATCACCTCGAGCTCCGCCGCCACGCCGGACGGCGAGGCGCTCATCGACGCGCGCGACATCAAGGACCGGCTCGGCCACGGGCTGGAGCTCATCCTCGACGGCGGCTACAGGCCGCGCGAGCCCTCCTCGGTGATCGACCTGACGGGGCCCGAGCCGGTGGTGGTGCGCCAGGGGAAGGGCGACTGCAGCGACCTGCTGGAGTAGCGCCCGGGCGGCACGCCTCCCCGGTCGGCAAACTGGACGCGCCGCGGGCGCGCACTATCGTCGGGCGGTGGCCTCACCGCTCGACCCGGCGCTCGATCTCTTCCTGGCGCACGTGCGCGTCGAGAAGGGGCTGGCGCGTAACAGCGTCGAGGCGTACGCCCGCGACCTGCGCCGCTACCTGGACGACCTCGCCGCGCAGGGCGTCTCGCGGTGGGAGGAGGCCGGCCGCGAGCACCTGCTGGCCCACCTCGACCACCTGGTCCGCGCCGCCCTCTCGCCCCGCAGCCAGGCGCGTGCCCTCTCCGCCATCCGCTCGCTCCACCGGCTCCTGGTCGCGGAGGGCGTCGCCCCCTCGGATCCCACCGAGGACGTGGACGGCCCGCGCGCCACGCGCCGCCTTCCGCGCCTGCCGGCGCGGGACGAGATCGGCCGCCTGCTGGCCGCGCCCTCCGCGCGCTCGCCGGCCGGGCTCCGCGACCGCGCCATGCTCGAGCTGCTCTACGCCACCGGCCTGCGCGTCTCCGAGCTGGTGGGCCTCTCCGTCAACGACGTCCGGCTGGAGACCCGGATGCTGCTGGCGCGCGGCAAGGGCTCGAAGGAGCGCATCGTCCCCGTGGGCGCCCCGGCCGCGGAGGCGCTCCGGCGCTACCTCGAGGGCCCGCGGGCGGCCCTGCTCGGCGGGCGCCTCTCGAAGGACCTCTTCGTCACCCGGCGCGGGCGGCGCATGACGCGCCAGGGCTTCGCCAAGCTCCTAGACCGCCACGCGCGGACGGCCGGGATCGCGCGCCGCCTCTCTCCGCACAAGCTGCGTCACGCCTTCGCGACCCACCTCCTGGCCGGCGGCGCCGACCTGCGGGCGGTGCAGGCCATGTTGGGGCACGCCGACGTCTCGACCACCCAGATCTACACGCAGGTGGAGCGGACCCACCTTCGGCAGGTCCACGCACGGCACCACCCGCGAGCGTCGCGGCCGGTCTCGCCGGCGGGCGGCGCGCGTCACGGGCGAGGCGCTCCGGCCGCCGGGTCGACCCCGGAGGCCAGGTGACGGGGTGCCGGGACCGTCCGGTCGCTGCCCCGATGTCGCGCGTTGCTTTCGCGCCGCCCGCCTGCTAAAGAACGCTTCTTTTCCGAGGTTTTTCTTGGGCTTCGATCTGCTGGCAGGGGTGAGGATCCTCATCCCCCTCGTCCTCTCGCTGTCCGTCCACGAGTACGCGCACGCCTGGAGCGCCGCCCGGCTAGGCGACGACACCGCGGCGCGCGCGGGACGACTCACGCTCAACCCGCTCGCCCACATCGACCCCATCGGGACGGTGCTCCTGCCGCTGCTCGGCATCCCGTTCGGATGGGCGCGCCCCGTTCCGATCGACCCGACCCGCTTCCGGCGCTCCGTCCCCATGCGGACCGGCATGATGCTGACGGCCTCCGCGGGGCCCCTCTCGAACGTGCTGCTCGCGGTCCTCTGCACCGTCGCGTACGGCCTGGCCCTCCGGTTCGCGCCGCGGGCGGCCATGCCGGGCTCCGGCACGCAGGAGCTGCTGCTCATCATGGTCCGGCTCAACGTCGCCCTGGCCCTCTTCAACATGATCCCCATCCCGCCGCTCGACGGGAGCCGGGTGGTCGACGGGCTGATGCCGCTGCGCCTGCGCCCGGCCTGGGAGGGCTTCGCGCGCTTCGCGCCCTTCCTGCTGCTCTTCGTCGTCATCGGCGCGCGGTACATCATGGCGGGCCCGATGGGCGCGGCGTACGGCCTGCTCGACCGTCTGCTCGACGTCGTGGTCGGCGCCTGATCGCCGGAGAACGGAATGCCCAACCTCCCGATCGTCGTCTCCGGCATGCGCCCCACGGGGCGCCTCCACCTCGGCCACCTGCACGGCGCGCTGGCGAACTGGGTGCGCCTCCAGGCGGACCACCGGTGCTTCTTCTTCAGCGCCGACTGGCACGCCCTCACGACGAACTACCACCAGCCCGACGTCATCAAGGAGGCGGAGCGGGAGATGTTCGTCGACTTCCTGGCGGCGGGCATCGACCCGGAGCGCGCCACGCTCTTCGTGCAGAGCCAGGTGAAGGAGCACTCGGAGCTCTTCCTGCTGCTCGGGATGATCACGCCCCTCGGCTGGCTGGAGCGCTCCCCCACCTACAAGGAGATCCGGGAGCAGATCACGGACCGCGAGCTGGCCCTCTACGGCTTCCTCGGCTACCCGGTGCTGATGACCGCCGACGTGGTCCTCTACAAGGCGAACCGCGTGCCGGTGGGGGTCGACCAGATCCCGCACCTGGAGCTGTCGCGCGAGATCGTGCGGAAGTTCAACCACCACTACGGCGAGGTCTTCCCGGAGCCGCAGCCGCTGCTGACCGAGGCCGCCAAGGTGCTCGGCACCGACGGCCGCAAGATGTCGAAGAGCTACGGGAACGCCATCGACCTGGGGGAGGACGCCGGGGCGACCACCCGCAAGATCATGGGGATGGTGACCGACCCCGCCCGCAAGCGCCGTCAGGATCCTGGCAACCCCGACGTCTGCGGCATCTACGACCTCCACCGGATCTACAGCGACGAGGCCACGGTGGCCTGGGCCGGCGCCAACTGCCGGAGCGCGGGCATCGGGTGCGTGGACTGCAAGCGCAAGCTGCTCGAGCGGCTGGCGCCCGATCAGGAGCGGCTGCGCGAGCGGCGCGAGTCGATCCTGGCGCGCCCGGGCGACCTCGAGGAGCTCGTCCAGCTCGGCACCCGGCGGGCCCGGGAGGTGGCGGCGCGCACCATGGACCAGGTCCGCTCGGCGATGAAGCTCTGAGGCCCTTCGCGCCGGGCCGATTGCGGTCTACGCTCGGGGCGATCAGGGGAAGGGCCATGGCGAAGCGTCCTGCGCACGAGGCGCCGCTGGAGGAGGAGGGCCGCGAGGCCGCTCCCGCGCGCGCCGTGGCCGAGGCCTTCCACGTGGCGCTCCCGCCCGGGCGGCCGGGCGAGCCGCCCTTCGAGGGGCCGCTCGACCTCCTGCTGCACCTGGTGAAGGAGCACCAGCTCGACCTCTTCGACATCCCGATCGCCCGCATCACCGAGGGCTACCTGGCCACGCTGGCGGCCTTGCGGGAGCTCGACATCGACATCGCGGGCGAGTTCCTGCACATGGCCTCGCAGCTCATGCTCATGAAGAGCAAGCTGCTGCTGCCCCGCACCGAGGTGGCCGAGGACGCGCAGCCGGACGAGGCGGCCGGCGTGGACCCGCGCGCGGAGCTGGTGCGCCGCCTGCTCGAGTACCAGAAGTACAGGGCGGCCGCCGAGGAGCTGGCCACGCACGACCTCCTCGACCGCGACGTGTTCGCCCGGCGCGCGCGCGCCCCGTCCGTCCCGCTGCCGGAGGGCCCCGAGGGGCTGGCGGACGTCTCGGTCTTCAAGCTGATCGAGGCGCTCGACCGCGCGCTCGAGAACGCCCGCCCCGACCTCGAGCAGGAGATCGCGACCGACCGCCTCTCCATCACGGACGCCATCTCGCGCGTGGCCGAGCTGCTCCGGGCCCGCGGGCGGGCCTCCTTCGTGGAGCTGCTGGGCGGCGACGGCGGCCTCTCGCGCTCGGCCGTGATCGCGACCTTCCTGGCGCTGCTCGAGATGGCCCGCCTCAAGCTGATCCGCGTCCGGCAGGACCGGACCGACGCAGGCGGCGAGGGCGAGATCGTGGTCGAGGCGCGGGAGACGCTGGGCGACGGAGCGGTGACGGCGACGGAGGACTACCGGTGACGGACGAGGTCGAACGCGACGCGGCGAGCGCCCCGGGCGCGGCGGGGGTCTCCACGGCCGAGCTCGAGGCCCTCCAGGCAGCGGAGGAGGCGAAGGGCGATCCCGCCCTCGACGACGTCGAGGCGGCGGGGATCGAGGTCCAGGAGAGCCAGCGCGAGGAGCCCTTCGAGCGCCTCGCCGCCCGGGCCCGCAAGCTCTCGCCGGAGCGGGCGCGGGCGGTGGTGGAGGCGCTGCTCTTCCTCTCCGAGAAGCCGGTCACCGCCGACGACCTGCGCGGCGCCAGCGGCCTCGAGCCAGCGCGCGTCCGCAAGGCGCTGGACGAGCTGTCGGGCCACTACCGGGAGGGCGTCTCCGGCATCGTGCTGCACGAGGTGGCGGGCGGCTGGCAGCTCCGGAGCGCGCCCGACCTCTCCGAGTACGCCCGGCGCTTCCTGCGCGTGAAGCCCCAACGCCTCACGCGGGCCGCGCTGGAGACGCTCGCCATCGTCGCCTACCGGCAGCCGGTGACGCGGCCGGAGATCGAGGACATCCGCGGGGTGGACTCGGGGGCGGTCGTGAAGGCGCTGCTCGAGCGGCGCCTGATCAAGATCCTGGGCAAGAAGGAGGAGCCCGGGCGGCCCATCCTGTACGGCACCACGCGCGAGTTCCTCGAGTTCTTCGCGCTCAAGGACCTCGCCTCCCTGCCCACGCTGCGCGAATTCCACGAGCTCTCGGAGGAGCACCGGGAGATCGTGGAGAAGGAGGCGCCGCCGGAGCAGGGCCCGCGGCTGGAGGGCCTGGTGGCCGAGCTCGCCGACCTCGCGCTGCGCGCCGCGCTCGAGGCGCGGCAGGCGGAGGGGGACGCGGCCCTCGAGGACCTGGAGCGCGCCATGGCCAGCGCGGACGACCGCTCCCGGTCGGCCGAGGCCGCCCTCGAGCCGCCGCGGGCCACGCCGCCGGCGGCGGACGAGGGCGTCCCCCCGACGGAGGCGCCCGCGCCCGGCGCGAAGCGCTGAGATGGAGGAGCGCCTGCAGAAGTTCCTGGCCCGGGCCGGCGTCGCGTCGCGCCGCAAGGCCGAGCTGCTCGTCGCCGCGGGCCGCGTGAAGGTGAACGGGCGCGCGGTGACGGAGCCCGGCGCCCGGGTGGAGCCGGGGCGCGACCTGGTCGAGCTGGACGGCCGGCTCGTCTCGGCGCGCGAGGAGCAGCGTTACTACCTGCTCTACAAGCCGCCCGGGTGCGTGACGACGCTCGCCGATCCCGAGGGGCGGCCGACCGCCGCCGCCTACCTGCGCGGCGTGGGCGAGCGCGTCTTCCCGGTGGGCCGGCTCGACTACGACGCCGAGGGGGCCGTGCTCTTCACCACCGACGGCGACCTGGCGAACCGCCTGGCCCACCCGCGCTACGGCCACCGCCGCGTCTACCTCGCCAAGGTGAAGGGCGCGCCGACCTCGGCGCAGCTCGCGCAGATGACCGCCGGCGTGCGCCTCGAGGACGGACCGGCCCGGGCCCTCGAGGCGGCGCTCGACGAGCGCGCCGAGCGCAACACCTGGATCCGCATCGTCGTCGGCGAGGGGCGCTACCACCTCGTGAAGCGGCTGTGCGAGTCGGTGGGACTCCAGGTGCTGCGGCTCTTCCGGCCCGAGTTCGGCGGCGTCTCCGTCGCAGGCCTCCGGCCCGGCGCCTTCCGGACGCTGGCGCCCGCCGAGGTGGCGGCGCTGCGTCGCGCGGTCGCCGGCGGCGCCACGGGCGGGG
>JAJYHA010000479.1 GCA_021784995.1 Myxococcales bacterium | reverse complement strand
CCGCCCAGCCGAGGACCTTCTGGAGCTCAGCCTGGTCCTCGAACCGCGCGTCCACGGTCGGCAGGGCGCCCACGTAGACCATGCCCGTGTTGCCGTCGACCGAGATCCAGTCGCCCTCCCGGAAGGTGCGCGGGCCTGCGGGCGTCGCGATGGTCATCACGCGCGCCTCGTAGTCGAAGGAGAGGGCCTCGCACCCCACGAGGGCCACCTTCCCCATCTGCCGCGCCA
The DNA here is from genome assembly GCA_021784995.1 of Myxococcales bacterium. The sequence continues at coordinate 9,682 of JAJYHA010000479.1, read as the reverse complement.
CCAGGGCGGCGTGCGAGGTCATGCCGCCGAACGCGGTCATGAAGCCGACCGCCGCGTTCATGCCGCGGATGTCCTCCGGCGAGGTCTCGTGTCGCGCCAGGATCACCTGCTCGCCGCGCGCCCGCCACGCCTCCGCGTCCGCCGCGAAGAAGACCAGACGGCCGGTGGCGGCGCCCGGGCCGGCCGGCAGCCCCTTCGCCAGCAGCCGGCCCGCGGCGACCGCGCGCGTCCTGGCCGCGTCGTCGAACACGGGGCGCAGCAGCTGGTTGAGCGCCGCCGGCTCGACCCGCAGGAGCGCCTCCCGTCGCGTGATGAGGCGGGCCCCCGCCATCTCGACCGCGATCCGCACCGCCGCCAGCCCCGTGCGCTTGCCCGATCGCGTCTGCAGCAGGTAGAGCCGGCCGCGCTCGATGGTGAACTCGATGTCCTGCATGTCGCGGTAGTGCCGCTCCAGCTTCGTCCGCGCCTGCTCGAGCTGGCGGGCCGCGGCCGGGAAGCGCTGCGCGAGCTCGGTGATCTTCTGCGGGGTGCGGATGCCGGCCACCACGTCCTCGCCCTGGGCGTCGACGAGGAACTCTCCGTAGAGCTCGTCGGCCCCGGAGGCGGGGTTCCGCGTGAAGGCCACGCCGGTGCCGGAGTCCTCGCCCATGTTCCCGAAGACCATGGCCTGGATCGTGACGGCGGTGCCCCAGCCGGAGGGGATGCCGTTGAGCTTGCGGTAGGCGATGGCCCGGTCGTTCTCCCAGGAGCGGAAGACCGCCTCGACGGCGGCCAGCAGCTGCGTCATGGGGTCGTCCGGGAAGTCGATCCCCTTGCGCCGCTTCACCTCCGCCTTGAACTCCGCCACCAGCTCCTGCAGGGCCGCCACGGGCAGCTCGGAGTCGAGCCTCACGCCGAGCGCGCGCTTCTTCCGGTCCAGGATGATCTCGAAGGGATCGCGGTCCTCCTTGCGCTCCGGCTTCATCCCCAGGACCACGTCGCCGAACATGGCGCAGAAGCGGCGGTAGCTGTCCCAGGCGAAGCGTTCGCTGGAGCTCCGCCGCGCCAGCCCCTGCACGGTCCGGTCGTCGAGCCCCAGGTTGAGCACCGTGTCCATCATGCCGGGCATCGACACACGCGCACCCGATCGGACGGAGACGAGCAGGGGGTTCTCCGCGTCCCCGAAGCGCTTGCCGGTGAGCGACTCCACCTTGCGCAGCGCCGCCTCGACCGCGCCCGGCACCTCCCGCGGGAGCCTGCCGCCGCTCCGGTAGAACGCCGCGCACACCTCCGTGGTGATCGTGAACCCCGGCGGAACGGGGATGCCGAGGTTCGACATCTCGGCCAGCCCGGCGCCCTTGCCGCCGAGCAGGTCCTTCATGCCCCGGTTCCCCTGGGCCTTCCCACCACCGAAGGAGTAGGTGCACCTCGTCATCGCCATGACCGCGGCTCCTTGGATTTCGATTGCACGATAAATCAATAGTAATTTCAGTATATTTATTGTGCGGCCCGGTCGGGTATCGGCGCTGGCCTCCGGTCATGGGAGCACCTGGACGGCCCATCGCGCCTTGACCGCGATCAACCAAAGGGAGCGTTTCCGCACCGGCGAACCGCAGACGAGCGCGCGCGTGCCGCCTCGGGGCGTGCGCTCGCGGAGCGCCGCCTCCCTCCCGGCTCCCGGCGGGCACGGCCGTTCAGATCCGGAGCGCCTCGAGGCGCGCCTCGTCGCGCTCGGGCCGGACCGGATAGGTCTCGACGAGCGCCCCCTCGCGCCACTCCACCACGACCTCCGGGAGCTCCCTGCCCTTCCCGTACCGCGCCACGATGGCGGCCGCGAGCAGGCGCTCCTCCCAGGTGGGCTCGCCCTCCACCACCGCCACCGGGCCGAGCACGTCACGCGCCTCGAGGCGGGCCCGGCCCTCGACGTAGCGCTCGAGGAGCGCGTTCTCCACCTCCGTCCGCCCCACCACCAGCTTGGCGCGGGGAGAGAGGCGGAAGTGACGGCCCGTGGAGAGCAGCACGACGTCGTCCGGGTCGATGCGCCGCTCCTCTCCGGCCGCCTCGCGCGCGTCGAGGACGTCGAAGAACTTCCGGGCGAAGCTCTCGTCGGTGAGGTAGCAGCAGCCGCCCGCCGGCTGCGGCCAGTCCACGATGCCGAGCTCGCGTGCCAGGGCCATCTGCCGCTGGCGGGAGCGGCCGCTGATCGCCTCCAGGCGCTGGCGGTCGACGAGCCCCTCGCGCTCGGGGAGCGTCGGAGGGAGCAGCCGCGCGGAGAGCGGGCGCAGCAGCCGCCCGTCGAGTCCGGCGTCTCGCTCGACGATCCGGAGCGTGTCGCGGCGCTGGCTCTTGGGCCGCTGCCCGAGCACCTCCCCCGTGAAGACGAAGTCGGCGCCCTCCCGCTCCATGATCTCCCGCGCGCGGGACATCATGAAGATGCGGCAGTCGACGCACGGGTTCGCGTTCGCGCCGTAGCCGTACCTCGGATGGACGAGCATGTCCATGTAGCCGGCGCGCGAGAGGTCCACGTACTCGACGTCCACGTCGAGATCGGCGGCGGCGCGCAGCGATTCGTTGCGCGGGACGGTGCCGTCCGGACGCCCACCCTTCCGCCGCTGCGTCTCGGTGATGCAGAAGCCGGTGTAGAAGTTCACCGCCTTCACCTCGACCCCCTGCCGCTTCACGAGCGCCAGCGCGAGCGTCGAGTCGAGGCCGCCCGAGAGGAGCGCGATCGCCTTCACCGGCCTGCCCACGTCAGCGCCCCCGCTTCCGGACGTAGCTCTTCCACGCGGCACCCTCGCGGACGGTGGCGAGGTGCTCGTGGTGCGTGGCCCGGCACCACATGGGCATGTCGAGGGCGATGCCCGGGTCGGTCGCGATCACGAGGAGCACGGACCCGGCCGGTAGCGCGCGCACCGCCTTGGCCGTCTCCACGATCGGAAACGGGCAGAAGGTCCCCGAGGTGTCGAGCGTCCGGTCGGGCGTGGGCAGCGGAGCCGTCACAGGCGCCCTTCTACCGACCGCCGGGGCCCGCCGCAACGGCGGCCGAGCCCCCGGACGGATCGCGCCCCGCGACCGCCGACCGTTCCTTGCTGCCCGCCCCTCCCGGCGCTAACCTTGCGGCCGCGTGAACGCCACCCCCGGCCTGCTCCTCGGCACCCTGCTGGCGCTCGTCCCCTCGGCCGGCCGCGCGCAGCAGGCCGGCACCGCCTCCACCTCCGGGAGCGGCACGTCGGGCGTGGTGGTGAGCCTCGACGCCGGCGGCGGCACCGCGCTCGGCGCCGGCGGACGCTTCGACAGCGGCCAGGGAGAGGTGGAGCTGGGCGCCGGGCTCCAGCTCCCGTACGGGATCCGGCCGGAGCTGACCTTCGTGCTCGGCCTCGCGCCCGACACCCACGTCGGGCTCCGCCCCGGGATCCACGTCGCGCTGCCTGACACGCCCCTCTACCTCCGCGTGGCGGGCGACTGGTCCACGACGGGCGGCGCCAGCTCGTGGCGCTGGCTGCTGGGAGGGGCGGGCGCCGAGCTCCGCCTGACCGGCCTGCTGGGGATCTTCGCGGAGGGGGACCTGGGGATCCCGCTCGAGAGCGACGTCGGGCTCGGGGTCCTGGTCCGGGCCGGGATCTCCGTGCGGCTGTAGGCGCCTGGCCCCCGCGTGCCCACCGCCTCCCGGTTTACGCCGCCGCTCACCTTTTGGTACACCGCTGCTCTCCCCGAGGACGAGGGTTCTTCATGAAGAAGGCGAGCTGGTGGGTCGCCCTGCTGGTGGGCGTCGTGATCGGAGGAACGGGCGTCCGGATGATCCGCGGACCGGCGCCCACGCGGCGGGGCCCGGCACAGCGCCCCCCCTCCGCCGCGCCGCCGCAGCAGGTGGAGGACCCGCACGCGGTGTACCGGGTGCCGGTCGAGGACTCCCCCGTGCGCGGTCCGGCCGACGCGCTCGTCACGATCGCGGTGGTCTCGGACTTCCAGTGCCCCTTCTGCAAGCGCGTGGAGCCGACGCTCCGCCAGGTCATGGAGGCCTTCCCCGGCAAGGTGCGGCTGGTGTGGAAGCACCAGCCGCTGCCCTTCCACGCCCACGCGATCCCCGCCGCGGTGGTGGCCGAGGAGGCGCGCGCCGAGGGCGGTGACGCCGCCTTCTGGGCCATGCACGACAAGCTGTTCGAGATCGCGCCCGCGCTCGACCGCCCCCAGCTCGAGGCGGCCGCCCGGCAGCTCGGGCTCGACGCGGCGCGGGTCGGCGCGGCGCTCGACAAGGGCGCCCACGTGGATCGCATCCGCCGCGATCAGGCGCTCTGCACCCGGCTCGGCGCCAACGGAACCCCGACGATGTTCGTGAACGGTCGCAAGGTCGTCGGCGCGGTGCCTTTCGAGCAGCTCCGGGCCGTGGTCGAGGAGGAGCTGCGAAAGGCGGAGGCCCTCGTCGCCTCGGGCGTCGCGCCGCGCGACGTCTACGCCAAGCTCCAGGAGAGGGGGGCGACGTCGACCGTCTACCTCCCCGGCGCCGCCGCGCCCCGCCCGGCCGCCCAGGGGAACGAGGGTCCGCCGCCGCTGCCCGCCACCTCGGCGGCCCGCGTGCCGCTGCGCAAGGACGATCCCGTCCGTGGCCCCGCCGACGCGAAGGTGACCATCGCGGTGTTCAGCGACTTCCAGTGCCCGTTCTGCGCCCGGCTGCAGCCGACGCTCCGGCAGATCGAGCAGGCCTTCCCGGGCGCCGTGCGCATCTCCTGGAAGCACCTGCCGCTCCCCCCCACCATGCACCCTCAGGCGCGGCCCGCGGCCGAGGCGGCGGAGGCCGCGCGGGAGCAGGGGAAGTTCTGGGAGATGCACGACCGGCTCTTCGCCGCGCAGCGCTCCCTCTCCCCGGAGCTCTACCGCGCGACCGCGCGCGAGCTCGGCCTCGACGCGGCCCGCTTCGACGCCGCGCTCGCGAGCCACGCCGGCGCGGTCCGCATCGACGAGGACCTCCGGCTGGCCGCCTCGGTGGCCGCCAACGCCACGCCGACGCTCTTCGTGAACTGCCGGCGCGTCGAGGGCGCCTACCCGTTCGAGAGCCTGAAGCCGCTCATCGAGGAGGAGCTCCGCAAGGCCGACGCGCTGGCGCGGAGCGGCCGCCCCGCCGCCGAGCTCTACGAGGCGGCCTGCGCCGAGAACCTGCGGCTCTTCGGAGGAGGCGCGCCGGCGGCGGCAGTCCCGGCGGCGGCCGCCCCGTCACCCGCCGCGGCGGCGGGCGGAGCGGACGCGGTCCCCATCCGGCGCGACGACCCGGTGCGGGGGCGCGCGGGGGCGCCGCTCACCGTGGTCCTCTTCTCGGACTTCCAGTGCCCCTACTGCGCGCGCGCGGAGCCCTCCGTGAGGGCGGTCGAGGCGGCCTACCCCGCGGACGTCCGCGTGGTCTGGAAGCACCTGCCGCTCCCGATGCACCCGAACGCCATGCCCGCCGCGCTCGCGGCCGAGGCGGCGCGGGTGCAGGGAGGGGGCGTGAAGTTCTGGGCCATGCACGACCGGCTCTTCTCGAACCAGGGGGCGCTCTCGGAGGCCACGTACGAGCGGTACGCGCGCGAGCTGGGCCTCGACCTGACCCGCTTCCGCAGGGACATGGCCGACCCCGCGCTGCGCGCCCGGGTGGAGGAGGACGCCCGCCTCGCGCAGCGCCTCGGCGTGAACGGAACACCCACCTTCCTCGTGAACGGCGAGCGGGTGGTGGGCGCCGACGGGCTGCGGGCGACGGTCGATCGGCTGGTGGCCCAGGCGCGACAGGCGCGGTAGAGCGGCCCGCGACCGGGGTCGGTCCCGCCCCCGCGTCGCCGGGCGAGGCGCCCACCGCGCCGCCGCGCCCGCCCGAGCCGGGGAGCACTCCCCGGGCACGTCACCTCCGCTCGGCCAGGGTGACCGGCGACCGCATCGTCTCGCCGCCGCGCTGCCAGACCACCTCGACCACGTCGCCGGGCCGGTGGCTCCGCAGCGCGTAGGCGAGGTCCTGCAGGCTGCCGACGGTCGCCGTGCCGACCCTGCGGAGCACGTCGCCGCTCCGCAGGCCCGCCCTCTCGGCCGGGCTCCCGGGGCGCACCGCCGAGACGAGCACCCCGGGCTCCTTCCGCTCCTCGAAGTCGGGGACGGTCCCCAGGTAGGCGCCGTACCCGGCCGCCCGCTCGCCCGCGGCCAGCTGGGCGCCCGGCGGCGGCGGCGTGCGGACCACCACGTAGCGGTCGGGCGCGTCGGCGGCGGCGCGCGCGGTCCGGAAGGCGAGCCGCGCCACGGCCTCCAGGCCGTGCGTGTCGATCTTGTCGGCGGTGTCGCTGGGCCGGTGGTAGTCGGCATGGGCACCGGTGAAGAGGAAGACCACCGGGACGCCGCGGGCGTAGAAGCTCGTCTGGTCCGACGGGCCGTAGCCGTCGCCTCCGAACGCGAGCGTGAGCGGGATGGCCGGCGGCGATGCGGCGAGGCGCTCCACGCGCTCCCGCTCTCCGACGGCGGTGCCCGCCCCCTGCACGTAGACCCGCCCTTGCTGGGGGCGTCCGACCATGTCGAGGTTCACCATGAGCTGCGTGGCGTCCGGTCCGCACGACGGCGGCGGGTGCTTCACGAGGTGGGCCGATCCCAGCAGGCCCAGCTCCTCGGCGCCGAATGCGACGAAGAGCACGGTCCGGCGCGGGGGCGGACCCTCGGCCATCGCCCGCGCGACGGCCAGCATGGCCGCCACCCCGCTGGCGTTGTCGTCGGCGCCGGGGTGCACGGCGTGGACGCCCGGGGCGAGCGACGACTCCCCCCCGTAGCCGAGGTGGTCGTAGTGCGCGCCGACGACGACGCAGCCGGCGGCGGGATCGGCGCCCGGCAGCGCGCCGGCCACGTTCCACGTCCGCGCCTCCTGCTGCTCGACGTGCACCACGAGGTGGGCGGAGAGGCCCAGCGCCCGCGAGCGCGGCTCCGCGGCGAGCGCGGCCACGTCGACGCCCGCCGCGCGCACGGCCGCCAGGGTCAGGCGCGCCGCCACGACGCCGGAGCGCGACGCGACCTGCCCGCGCCAGGGGGTGAGCTCGTCGGGGCCCGGGTGGTTCCACCCGTCGCGGACGGCCAGGATCGCCGCGGCGCCGTGATCGCGCGCGTTCATCGCCTTGTACCGCCACTCGCCCAGGTGGTACCGCTGCGGCGCGCGCCAGGGGGAGGCGGGATCCGCTTCCCCAGGCGCGTGCGCCGCCACGACCACGATCTTGCCCTTCACGTCGAGGCCGGCGTAGTCGTCGTGCCCGAGGTCGGGCGCGGTGATGCCGTACCCCACCCACACCAGCTCCGCGCGCACGTCGCCGTCGTCGCTGAAGGTGAAGGGCTGCCAGTCGGTCCCGAGCCGCAGCGGGCGCGCCGCCAGCTCCAGCGCGTTCACCCCGGTCAGCCGCGCGCCGACGGGCGCCTGGAACGGCTGCAGGAACCCATCGTCGCCGGCCGGGCGCAGCCCGAGATCCCGCATGCGACCGGCGACCCACGCCGCCGCCGCCTCGTTGCCGGGCGTGCCGACGCCGCGGCCGGTGCGGGCCGGATCGGCCAGCCACGCCACGTCGCGACCCAGCGCCCCGGCCTGGATCGCCTCCTCGGCGGCGCGGGGAGTGGGCGGCCGCGCGCCGGCGCACGCCGTCGTCGAGATCGCCAGGAGGAGCAGGATCCGGGAGCTCATGGCGGATCAGAGTGCGGCGGGAGCGCGCAGCCGTCGAGGGAAAGTCGGGTGTCCGGTCGCTTGCGCGCCGGCGAGCGAGCGGGTAAATGAGGGCGCATGCGCCGCCACCACTCGACCCGGCCCCGCGCCCCGGCCCCCGGCGTCACGGTGCTTCTTTGGCGCGTCTAGGTTGAGACCGCAGCCGGACCTCGACACGTTCCTGAAGCTGTGCCGGCCCGGCCGGGCGGTCCCGGTCCGCGTCGAGATCGAGGCCGACACGGAGACGCCCGTCTCCGCCTTCCTCAAGCTGTCGCGCGGCGAGCGGCACGCCTTCCTCCTCGAGTCGGTGGAGGGCGGCGAGCGCAGCGCGCGCTTCAGCTTCCTCGGCGCCGCCCCGAAGAGCGTCGCCGCCTGGCGTCTGGGCGATCCGGGCGACCCCATCGCGCGCCTCCGCAGCGATCTCGCCTCGCACCGCGCGGTCGCCGTCGCGGGGACGCCGCGCTTCTCCGGGGGGCTGGTGGGGTGGCTCTCCTACGACGCGGTCCGCCTGTTCGAGCCGCGAGTCCCGATCGCGAACCCCGACGAGCTGGGCTTCCCGGACGCCTGCTTCATGGACTACGACCTGGTGGTCGCCTTCGACGGGCGCCGCCACGCGATGCAGGTGATCGCCGAGGCGCGCTGCGACCCCGGCGACGATCCGCGCGCGCTCTATGCGCGCTCGCTCTCCCGGATCGAGGCCACCCTCGAGACCCTCTCGCGCCCGCTGGAGGAGCCGCCCCGCCCGCCGGTCAGCGGCCCCTCCCGCCTGGTCCCGCGGGTCGGCCGCGCGGAGTTCGAGGCCGGGGTGCGGCGCGCCAAGCGCTACATCAGGGCCGGCGACTGCCAGCAGATCGTGCTGTCGCAGCGCTTCGACGCGGAGATCGGCGTCGGCCCCTTCGACGTCTACCGCGCGCTGCGCCGGGTGAACCCCTCGCCCTACCTCTTCTACTTGCAGGACGGGGACCGTGCGCTGGTGGGCAGCTCCCCGGAGACGCTCATCAAGCTGGAGGAGGGTGAGGTGACGCTCCGCCCCATCGCCGGCACGCGGCGCCGGGGGCGGGACGCCGAGCAGGACGCGCGGCTGGAGGCGGAGCTGCGCGCCGACCCCAAGGAGAACGCCGAGCACGTGATGCTCGTCGACCTGGGGCGCAACGACGTGGGGCGCGTGTCGCAGGTCGGCACGGTCCGCGTGACCGCCTTCGAGACCGTGGAGCGCTACTCGCACGTGATGCACCTCGTCTCCGAGGTGAAGGGCCGGCTGGCGGAGGGGCTCGACGCGGTCGACGTGCTCCGCGCCGGCTTCCCGGCCGGGACCGTGACCGGCTCGCCCAAGGTGCGGGCCATGGAGATCGTGGACGAGCTCGAGCCGGCGCGGCGGGGCCCCTACGCCGGCGCGGTGGGCTACTTCGACCGCGGCGGTAACATGGAGATGTGCATCGCCATCCGCACGCTGCTGCAGTCGGGCCGCCGCGTCTCGGTCCAGGCCGGCGCGGGCCTGGTGTACGACTCCCGCCCGGCCGCCGAGTACCAGGAGACCGTCAACAAGGCACGCGCCCTCTTCACGGCCGTGGCGCAGGCGGAGGCGCGGAGCCTCGACGCGGCGCCGCCCGTTCCGGCGCGGGAGCGGCGGCGATGAGGGGACCGCGGCTGCTGCTCGTCGACAACTACGACAGCTTCACGTTCAACCTGGTGCAGTACCTGGGAGAGCTGGGAGCCGCGGTGGAGGTCCACCGCAACGACCAGATCGACGTGGCCGGCCTCCGCGCCCGCCGCCCCGACGGGCTCGTCCTCTCGCCCGGGCCCTGCACCCCCGACCAGGCCGGGGTGACGCTCCCGGCCATCGCGGCGCTGGCGGGGGTGGTGCCGATCCTGGGCGTGTGCCTGGGCCACCAGGCCATCGGGCAGGCGTTCGGAGGGCGCGTGGTCCGCAACCGCGCCATCGTCCACGGGAAGGCGACGCCGGTCCGGCACCGGGGTGCCGGCCTCTTTCGCGGGCTCCCGTCACCCTTCGCGGCGGGG
>JAJYHA010000446.1 GCA_021784995.1 Myxococcales bacterium | reverse complement strand
CGCCTTCGCGATCGAGCCCGCGCTGCGCTCGCTCTACCCCGATCCGCCGCGCCGCGCCGAGGCGCTGGCGCGCCACCTCGGGTTCTTCAACTGCCACCCCTACACCGCGGCGGCCATCCTCGGCGGCGCCATCCACCACGAGGAGCGGGTGGCGGCGGGCGCCGAGCCGGCGGGGGCGCCAACCGCCTACAAGACGATGCTCCAGGGCCCCCTGGCGGCGCTGGGGGACGGCTTCTTCTGGACCGCGCTCCGCCCCGCGGTGGGCGCCCTGGCCGTGCTGGGGGCGCTCCTCGTCGGCTGGCCCGCGCTGGTGGCCGCGCTCGCCCTCTACAACGCGGTCCACCTCGCGCTCCGCGTCCGCCTCTTCCGGGCCGGGTATCGCGAGGGTGACGCCGTCGTGGGCGCGGTGGCGCGCCTCTCCCTGCCGATCGCGGCCGACCGCCTGCGCGTGCTCGGGGCCGTCCTGTGCGGGCTGTGCGCGGCGGCGGCCGGGCTCCGCGCCCGCGGGCTGCCGACGGCGACGGCGACGGCCGCGGCCGCGCTCGCGGCCGCGCTCGGGTACGCGCTCCTGGCCCGCGGGCTGCGCGTCCTCCCGGGGGCCTATGCCGCTATCATGGCCGGGGCGGGCGCGGGGCTGCTCGCGGCGCGGATGCACGGGGGGCCCTAGGAGATGACGCACGTCGTGCGATCGTTCCTCATCGTGAACACGCTCGGCCTCCACGCCCGCGCGGCGGCGCAGCTCGTCCAGACGGCGAACCGCTACCGGGCCGAGGTGCACGTGGCCAAGGACGGCGTCGCGGTCAACGGCAAGAGCATCATGGGGGTGCTCACGCTCGCGGCGGCACGGGGGACCACCATCGACGTGACGTGCAGCGGCGAGGACGCGGACTCGGCCATGACGGCCCTGACCGCCCTCATCGAGAACGGGTTCGGGGAGCGGTGAAGCCCGTGGGGTCCTCCATCACCCTGCAGGGGCTGGCCGCGAGCCCCGGGATCGCGACGGGGCGCTGCTGGCTGGTGGACCGGCGCCGCGTGCGCACGCCCCGGCGCCGCATCGCGGCGGACGAGGCGCCGGCGGAGCTGGCGCGGCTGCGAGCGGCCATGGAGGCGGCGGACCGGCAGCTCGCCGAGGTGCGCGCCAAGGTGGAGCAGCGGGCGGCGTCGGAGCACGTCGCCATCATCGACATGCACCGCCTCATGCTGAAGGACGAGATGCTGGTGGCCGAGGCGCAGCGGCTCGTCCGCGAGGACCTGGTGAACGCCGAGTGGGCGGTGAAGCGCGCGGTCCGCAAGATCAAGAGCGCCTTCAACGACCTCTCCGACGAGTACTTCAAGGAGCGCCGCGCCGACGTCGACCACGTCGGGGAGCGCATCATCAAGAACCTCATGGGCGAGGTGATCGACGTGGCCGAGCCGCCCCCCGAGGGCGCGGTCATCGTGGCGCACGACCTCTCCCCGGCCGACACCGCGCTGCTCCTCCACGAGCGGAAGGTGGCGGCCTTCGTCACCGACCTCGGCACCAAGACGTCGCACACCGCCATCGTGGCGCGCGCGCTGGAAGTGCCGGCGGTGGTCGGGGTGGGGCGCATCACCGCCGTCGCCGACCGCGGCGACTGGATCGTCGTGGACGGGCAGCGGGGCGTCGTGCTGCTCAACCCGTCGCCGGGCGAGCGGAGCGGCTACGAGCTGGCGCGCGAGCGCTGGCTGGCCAGCGAGCGCGAGCTGCTGACCACCAGCGAGCTGCCGGCCACCACCCTCGACGGCGTCCGCGTGCGGCTCGTCGGCAACATCGAGTTCGCCGAGGAGGTCCCGAGCCTGCTCGCCCACGGCGGAGAGGGGATCGGCCTCTACCGGAGCGAGTTCCTCTACCTGGGCCGCTCCGATCTCCCGGGCGAGGAGGAGCACTACCGCAACTACCGCCGGATCCTGGAGGCGGTCGCGCCGCGCCCGGTCACCATCCGCACCTTCGACCTGGGTGCGGACAAGCTGCCCACGGGCGCGCGCGCGCACGACGAGAACCCGGCGCTGGGCCTGCGGGCCGTCCGCTACTGCCTCCGCCATCCCGACCTCTTCCGGTCGCAGCTCCGGGGGCTCCTGCGCGCCTCGGCGCACGGCAACCTGAGGGTCATGTTCCCCATGGTCTCGGGCGTGGCGGAGCTGCGGGCCGCCCGGTGCGCGCTGGCCGAGTGCCGCGAGGAGCTCCGCGCCGAGGGTGTGGACGTGCCGCTGCCGCCGGTCGGGATCATGGTGGAGCTCCCGGCGGCGGCCGTGATCGCAGATCGTTTGGCGCGCGAGTGCGACTTCTTCTCCGTCGGCACCAACGATCTCATCCAGTACACGATGGCGATCGATCGGCAGAACAAGGAGGTCGCCTACCTCTACCGGCCGCTGCACCTGGCCGTCCTCCGCACCCTGAAGATGATCTGCGACGCGGGGCGCGCGGCGGGCATCCCCGTCTCCATGTGCGGCGAGATGGCGGGCGAGCCGGTCAACGCGCTGGTGCTGCTCGGGCTCGGGTTCTCCGAGCTGTCGATGAACGGCGCCTCCATCCCGCCGGTGAAGCGGGTCGTCCGCGCCGCCAGCGCGGAGGACGGACGCCGCCTGGTGCGGCGGATCCTGGAGCTCACCGCCGCCGACGACATCGAGCGCGAGGTGCGGGAGGAGATGCTCCGCCGCTTCCCGGGCCTGCTCGACGCGGAGGCGCAGGAGGCCGGCCCCGCCGCCGGCTGAGACGCCTCGGCTCCCGTCCTCGCCGGCTGCCCGGGGTGGCGCGGCGGCGGCTCCTCCGCCATGTTGACAGGGGCCGCCGCGAGCCAGTAGCTTCACCGCCCCGCCGACCGTGCGAGGATCCCGCCATGGCGCAGACCGACTACCTCTTCACCTCGGAGTCCGTGACCGAGGGGCACCCCGACAAGATGGCCGACCAGGTGTCGGACGCCGTCCTGGACGCGGTCCTGGCGCAGGATGCGAAGGGGCGGGTCGCCTGCGAGGCGCTCCTCAAGACCGGCTTCGTCATGATCGCCGGGGAGATCACGACCACCGCCCGGGTGGACTACGCGCGGCTGGCGCGGAGCGTCGTGAACCGCATCGGCTACACCGACGGCGAGATGGGGTTCGACGGCGGCACCTGCGGCGTGCTGGTGGCGGTCGACCAGCAGTCGCCCGACATCGGGCAGGGGGTCGACACCGGCGGGGCGGGCGACCAGGGGATGATGTTCGGCTACGCCTGCGACGAGACGCCGGAGCTGATGCCGGCCCCCATCCAGTACGCGCACGCCGTCACCCGCCAGCTCGCCCGCGCGCGCCGGGCGGGCCTCGACTTCCTCCGCCCGGACGGAAAGAGCCAGGTCACGGTCGAGTACCGCGGCGGGAAGGTCGCCCGCATCGACACGGTGGTGGTCTCGACGCAGCACTCGGCCGGCATCTCGAACCGGAAGCTCCACGCGGCGGTCCGCGAGGAGGTGATCGCGAAGGCCCTCCCGCGGCGCCTGGTGGACCGCAAGACGCGCATCTTCATCAACCCGACCGGCCGCTTCGTGATCGGCGGCCCCATGGGCGACACGGGCGTCACCGGCCGCAAGATCATCGTCGACACCTACGGCGGCATGGGGCGGCACGGCGGCGGGGCCTTCAGCGGCAAGGACCCGTCCAAGGTCGATCGCTCGGCGGCGTACATGGGGCGCCACATCGCCAAGACCGTGGTGGCGGCCGGCCTGGCGCGCCGGTGCGAGGTGCAGGTGGCGTACGCGATCGGGGTGGCGGAGCCGGTGTCGATCATGGTGGAGACGTTCGGGACGGCCGCGGTGCCGGAGGGGAGGATCGCGGCGGCCGTGCGCGAGGTGTTCGCGCTCACGCCGCGCGCCATCATCCAGGAGCTCGACCTGCTCCGCCCGATCTACGAGAAGACCGCAGCCTACGGCCACTTCGGCCGGACGGAGCGCGACTTCACCTGGGAGCGGACCGACCGGAAGGAGGCCCTGCGCGACGCGGCGGGCCTCACCCGGGCGCGCGCCGTCGGTGCGTGAGCCGGCGCGCGCGGGGCCGGGGCCCGGGACGCACCGTCCTGGCGCTCCGTGCCGCGGCGCGCCATCATGACGCGAGATGAGCCTCCTCGTCGCAGCGGCGCTGGGCCTCGTGCAGGCGCTGACGGAGTTCCTCCCCGTCTCGTCGACGGCCCACCTGCTCGTCTTCGGCGAGCTCTTCGGCCAGAGCCTGTCGGACGACCGGTTCCGCGCCTTCGTCACCATCATCCAGATGGGGACCACGCTGGCCGTGATCGCCTACTTCCGCGTCGAGCTCCTCGCGCTGGGATCCGCCGCCCTGGACGGGCTCCGGCGCGGCGCGCCCCTGGGTTCGCCGCAGGCGCGGCTCGCCTGGCTCATCGCGCTGGGGACGGTCCCGGCCGCGGTGGCGGGCAAGCTGCTCGAGCGGCGCATCGAGGCGCTCGGCAACGTCACCATCGCCCTCTCGCTGGTGGTCTGGGGGCTCATCCTGCTCGCCGCGGAGCGCCTCGCGCGCCACCGCCGGACGATCTCCGACGTGGCGTTCGCGGACGCCCTCGCCATCGGGGTGGGCCAGGCGCTGGCGCTCGTCCCGGGGACCTCACGCTCGGGCGCCACCATCACCACGGGCATGGCGCTCGGGCTCCGGCGCGAGGACGCGGCGCGCTTCAGCTTCCTCCTCTCGGTCCCCATCACGCTGGGCGCGGGGCTCTACAAGCTGAGGAAGGTCCTCCCCGCGCTCCAGGGGCACCCCGAGTGGTCGATCGCCACCGCGCTCGCCACGCTGGTCGCGCTCGCCGCCGGGTACCTCGTGATCGGGTGGCTCCTGGCCTACCTGCGCACGCGCACCACGTACCTCTTCGTCGCCTGGCGGATCGTGGCCGGGGTGGCCATCGCGCTCCTGCTCTGGCGCGGGGTCCTGCCCGCCGGCGACGAGGCGCCGGCCCCTCCCCCGGCGGCGACGGCGAGCGCCCGATGACGCTGGAGCGCCTGCGCGGAGCGCTCGCCGCGCGCCGCCCCGGCGCGTTCCCGTTCGAGTCGCTCCCGGCCGCGAGGCTGCCCTACGGGGAGCTGATGCGGGCGGCGGTGCTGGTGCCCCTCTTCGAGCACGCCGGGGAGCCCTACGTGCTGCTCACGCGCCGGCGCGCCGATCTGCGCCGGCACGCGGGCCAGGTGAGCTTCCCGGGCGGCCGGATCGAGGCGGGCGAGGAGCCGCTGGACGCCGCCCTCCGCGAGTCCCAGGAGGAGGTGGGGCTCGATCCCGCCCAGGTCGACGTCCTCGGCCAGCTCGACGAGACCCTGGTGCTGGCCACCGGTTTCCGGTTGACGCCGTGGGTCGGCCGCGTTCCATATCCGTACCCCTACGTGGCGCACCCGCGGGAGGTCGACACCATCCTGTACGTCCCGGTGGCGGAGCTCCGGCGCGCGGGCGTACACCGGACCGTGCCGCGCGAGGCCTACGGCATGAGCCACGAGGTGCACGTCTACGAGCTGCCGGCGGTCACCATCTGGGGAGCCACGGCGCGGGTGCTGAACCAGCTGCTCGCGGTCTGGAGCGCACGATGAAGCTCCACGCGGTGGTCATGGCGGGCGGGTCGGGGACGCGCTTCTGGCCGCTCTCGCGCCGCCGCCGGCCCAAGCAGTTCCTGCCGCTGGCGGGCGGCGCGCCGCTCCTCGCCGCGACGGTCGCGCGCCTGCCGCCCCTGGCCACCGCCGCCACCACCTACGTCGTGTGCGGACCGGCCCATGCGCCGGCCGTGCGCCGGATGCTGCCCGAGCTCCCGGCCGGGAACGTGATCGTGGAGCCGTGCGCCCGCAACACGGCGCCCTGCGTCGGCCTGGCGGCGCTCCACGTGGCGCGGCGCGATCCGCGGGGAGTGATGGCGATGCTCCCGGCCGATCACCACGTCGCGCGCCCGGCCGCGTTCCGCGCCGCGGTGGCGGCCGCCGCCCGGCTGGCCCGGGAGGGCGCCATCGCCACCCTCGGCGTGCGCCCGGACCGGCCCGAGACGGGCTACGGCTACCTGCAGCTCGGGGAGGCGCTGCCCGGCCGCGCGGGCGGGAAGCCGCGCGGGCACCGGGTCGCGCGCTTCGTGGAGAAGCCGGACCACGCGACCGCGGCGCGCTACCTCGCCGGCGGCGGGTACCTGTGGAACAGCGGGATCTTCGTCTTCCGCGCCGACGTGATCCTGGACGAGATCGGCCGCGCGCTGCCGGAGCTGGCGCTCCGGCTCCACCGGATCGCGGCGGCCCTCGGGACGCCGCGCGCGGTCCGCGTCCTGCGCCGGGAGTTCCCGGCGTGCCCGTCCATCTCCGTCGACTACGGGGTGATGGAGCGGAGCGATCGGATCGCGGTGGTGCCGGCGGAGTTCGGGTGGAGCGACGTGGGGAGCTTCGCCGCGCTGCCCGAGGTGCGCCCCGTCGATCGGCACGGGAACGTGCTCGAGGGCGAGGCGCTGGTCGTCGACGGGCGCGGCGACGTGGTGCTGGCCCGGCCGGGGCGGCCGCTGGCCGTCGTCGGCCTCGACGACGTGATCGCGGTCGACGCCGGAGACGCCATCCTGGTGTGCCGCCGCGACCGCGCGCAGGACGTCCGCAAGGTGGTCGAGGAGCTCCGGCGGCGCGGGCGCGACGAGCTCCTCTGAGGGGAGGCAGCATGGGACGGCCGATCTCACCCACCATCTTCCGCGAGTACGACATCCGCGGCGTGGTCGACGAGGACCTGACCGAGGAGGCGGTCCACGCCATCGGGCGGGGGCTCGGCACGATGGTGCGCGCGGCGGACGGCGCCCGGGTGGTCCTCGGGCGCGACTGCCGGCTCTCCGGCGAGCGGTTCGCCACCGCGATGGCGGCGGGCCTGCAGGCCTCCGGCGTCGACGTGGTGGACGTGGGGGTGGTGCCGACGCCGCTCACCTACTTCGCCGCGCACACGCTGGCGGTGGACGGGCTGTGCATGATCACCGGCTCGCACAACCCGCCCGAGTACAACGGGCTCAAGGTGGGCGTGGGGAAGACCACCCTGCACGGCGAAGGGGTCCAGGAGCTGCGCCGCCTGGTCGAGTCGGGACGCTTCGCGACCGGCCGGGGAACGCTCACCCGGCAGGACGTCGTCGCCTCCTATCGCCAGCACGTGCGCGAGAACCTGCGGCTCGGCGCCCGCAGGCCGAAGGTGGTGGTGGACGCCGGCAACGGGACGGGCGGAGTGGTCGCCGTTCCGCTCTTCGAGTCGCTGGGGCTCGAGGTCGTGCCCCTCTTCATCGAGATGGACGGCCGGTTCCCCAACCACCACCCGGACCCGACCGTGGAGCGGAACCTCGAGGCGCTCCGGGCGCGGGTGCGGGAGGTCGGGGCCGATCTCGGCATCGCCTACGACGGCGACGCGGACCGGGTCGGCGCCGTCGACGAGCGCGGCGGCGTGCTGTGGGGCGACCAGCTCATGATCCTCTTCGCGCGGGCGCTGCTCGATGAGAACCCCGGGGCGGCCATCGTGGGCGAGGTGAAGTGCTCGATGACGCTCTACGACGACATCGCGCGCCGGGGCGGGCGCCCCATCATGTGGAAGGCGGGCCACAGCCTCATCAAGGCCAAGATGAAGGAGGAGGGCGCGCTGCTGGCGGGCGAGATGAGCGGCCACATCTTCTTCGCGCACCGGTGGTTCGGGTTCGACGACGGCATCTACTCCTCCGCGCGGCTGGTGGAGCTCCTCTCCCGCACCGCCGCGCCCCTCTCGTCGCTGCTGGCCGACGTGCCGCGGACCTGGGCCTCCCCCGAGATCCGCGTCGACTGCCCCGAGGACAAGAAGTTCGAGGTCGTGCGGCGCGCGCAGGCCTGGTTCGCCGCGCGCCACGAGGCGGTGACGGTGGACGGGGTCCGCGTCACCTTCCCGGACGGCTGGGGCCTCGTGCGCGCGTCCAACACGCAGCCGCTCCTGGTGCTCCGCTTCGAGGCGACGAGCGAGCCGCGGCTGCGCGAGATCGCGGCGCTCGTCACGGGCAAGGTGGAGGAGCTCAAGCGCGAGGTCGGGGCGTAGGCGCATGACGGCGCTCGCCACGCTGGCGCTCGGGGTGGACCTGGGGGGGACCACCGCGCGCGCCGCCGTGATCGACCGTGGCTCGGGCAGGATCGTCGCCGCGCACAAGGAGCCCCACCGCGACCGCAGCCCGACGGCGGTGGTCGAGGTGGTGCTCCGCGCGATGGAGGCGGCCAGCGGCGCGGCGGGGCACACGGCGCGGGCCTTCGGCCGGGTGGGGGTCGGCGTGGCGGGGCAGTGCCTGGGCCGAACCGGGGTGGTGCTGAACGCCCCCAACCTCGGCTGGCGAGACGTCCGGCTGGGCGAGCTGCTCGAGCGCGCCGCCGGCGTGAAGGTCCGGATCGCGAACGACCTCTCCGCGGCCGCGTGGGGGGAGCGGCTCTTCGGCGCGGCGCGCGGGGTCGACGACGTGGCCCTGGTGTTCGTCGGCTCGGGGGTCGGCGCGGGGCTCATCCTGGGCGGGCGCCTGCACGACGGGCACCGCGGGGTGGCGGGGGAGCTGGGCCACGTGAAGGTGCGTCCCCGGCGTGCCTCCACGGCGCCACGGCGGTGCGGTTGCGGGGAGGTGGGGTGCCTGGAGGCCTACACGAGCGGGATGAACATCGCGGCGCGGGTGCGCGACGAGCTCGCCGGCGGGGCGCGATCGAGCATCCGCGACCTGGTGCAGGGCGACCTGGCGCGCGTGACCGCGAGCGTGGTGGACGCCGCCCAGGTCCAGGGCGACGGGTACGCGGCCGCGCTCTGGGAGGAGGTGGCGGACCTCCTCGGGACCGCGGTCGCCTCGGTGGTCACGCTGCTCAACCCGGCGCGGGTGATCCTCGGGGGTGGCGTGCTCCTGGGCTGTCCCGCGCTGGGCGGCCTCGTGCAGCGGGTCTTCGCGGAGCGCGTCTCGCGGAGCGCGGCGGTGGGCTTGACGCTGGAGCGGGCCCACCTGGGCGACGACGCGGGCGTCATCGGCGCCGCGCTGCTGGGGTGACCGGCCGCGGTCCGGCGCGGCGACGACGACTGATCGTGGAATCGGATCGCGCGCAAATTCATGCACGCCGAGTTGCTTCCTCACGCAGCGCGCGCTAACCTGCCATTCGTCTTACCCAACACCACTCCTCACCGGAGGGAGAACATGGCGCCGAAGAAGAAGACCGCGACGAAGAAGGCCGCTGCCAAGAAGCCCGCCGCCAAGAAGGGCGCGAAGAAGGGCAAGAAGTAGACTTCGTCGCTTCGCTTGCGCGAGGTGCCGCGGCCGCCTTCGGGCGGCCGTCGCATTTTCGGCTGGGAGAGAGGCGAATCGTGTCGCTTCACGCAGCGGAGATCGCGGCCGTGGTGGCCGAGCTGGCGCCGCTGGTGGGCGCGCGGATCGAGACCTGCCGCGTGCACGCGCCGCGGACGCTGACCCTCGATCTCTTCGGACGGTCCGGCGCGGCGACGGTGCTCCTCTCCGCGGAGCCGGACGTGACGCGCGTCCACGCCGTGGCGCTGCGGCCTCCTGCGGCGCCGGTCGCGCCGCCCTTCCAGGCCGTCCTCCGCCGGGCCCTGGAGGGCGCGACCCTGGTGAGCCTCGAGGCGCGCACCGGGGACCGGATCGTCGAGCTGGGGTTCGAGCGCGCGGGGCAGCGCGCGCGCCTGGTGGGCGAGCTGACGGGGCGGCACGGCAACCTGTTCCTCCTCTCTCCCGACGGCACGGTCGTGGCCGCCGCGGGGCGCAACCTCTCGCGGCGCCGCGACCTCGCGCCCGGCCGCCCCTACGTGCCGCCGGCGCCGCAGCCCGACCGCGTCGGCCCGCCGCGCTTCGTCCCGGACCCGGCGGGGGGCTCGTTCCCGCTCTCGGCGGCCGTGGAGCGGCACTACCGGGCGGTCGAGGCCGAGCGCGCCGTGCTGGAGGGTCGGCGGCGGCTGCGCGAGCTCGG
>JAJYHA010000475.1 GCA_021784995.1 Myxococcales bacterium | reverse complement strand
CGCCAGGCCTCGCCGCCCCCGGCGGCCAGGCCTGGCGCCAGGACGCCGCCGGGCGACGCTGGCTCGTCACCGAGGCGCGCGTCGGCGAGGGGCCGCTCCTGCTCCGCCTGGCGCAGCCGGCGCGGCCGCTGGTGGCGGAGGTGGACCGACCGCTGGCGAGCCTGGCCGGGATCGTGGCCGCCGCCCTGCTGCTGGCGGCGCTGGGCGGCGCGCTCCTCTCGCTGGCGGTGGCGCGCCTGGAGCGGGCGGAGTCGGAGCTCGAGAAGTCGCGCGGGCTCGCCGCCATGGGGAAGACGGCCGCCGCCATCGCGCACGAGGTGAAGAACTCCCTGAACGGCCTCTCCATCGCGGTGGACCTGCTGGCCGCCGGCCGCGCCGCGCCGGAGGTCGCGGGGCGGGTCCACGCGCAGGCGCGCGCGGAGATCGCGCGGCTGCGGGGCGTGGCCGACGACCTGACGCTCTTCGCCGCGCCGCCGCGCCTCGAGCGCGCCGACGCGGACCTGGCCGACCTCTGCCGCCGCGCCCTCGCGGGCGTCTCCGACCTGGCGCAGGACTGCGGGGTGGAGCTGCACCTCGACGCGCCGGCCGGGGTCCGCGTCCCGGGCGACGCCCACCGGCTCGTGGGCGCCCTGCAGAACCTGGTCCGCAACGGCGTCGAGGCGATGGGGCCGGGCGCCTTCGGCGAGCCGCTCGGCGCGCCGCCCGCCGCGCGCGAGCGGCGGCTGGAGGTGGCGCTGCGGCGCCTGGCGGACGGGGCCGCCATCGAGGTGCGCGACCGGGGGCCGGGGCTGGCGCCGCAGGTCCGGGCGCGCCTCTTCGAGCCGTTCGTCACCACCAAGCGGGGCGGCACGGGCCTGGGCCTGGCCATCGCGCGCCGCGTGGTGGAGGCGCACGGCGGGGCCATCGAGGCGCGCGACCGGGAGCGGGGCGGGACGGTGTTCCGGGTCACGCTGCCGGCCGCCCCGCCGGCCCACCTCGACGACCGGCGGACGGCTCCGGCCGCCGCGGAGTGATCGACATGCGCGGCGAGATCCTGATCGTGGACGACGACAAGACCTTCCGGGTGGTGGCCCAGGCCGCGCTCGCGGCGGAGGGGCTCCAGGCGGCGGCGGCCGGCTCGGGGGGCGAGGGGCTGGCGCTGGCGGCCGCGCTCCACCCGGACGTGGTGCTCCTCGACCGAAACCTCCCCGACGCCGACGGCCTCGCCGTGCTGGAGCGCCTGCGCTCGGACCTCGCCGGCGACGAGCCGCTGGTGATCATGGCGACGGCCTACGGCGAGATCGAGAACGCGGTGCAGGCGGTCAAGCTCGGGGCCTTCGACTACCTGACCAAGCCCATCCAGCTCCCCGCGCTCGTCCTCACGGTGCGCAAGGCGCTCGAGGCGCGGCAGCTCCACCGGCGCGCGCAGTCCTTCTCGGGAGCGGCCCGGCGCCGCATCGAGGGGGCGCCCTGCGTCGCCGCCTCGCCGGCGATGCGCCGGGTGCTGGAACTGGCCGAGAAGGTGGCCGCGTCGCCCGACACCACCGTCCTGGTGGAGGGCGAGAGCGGCACGGGCAAGGAGCTGGTGGCGCACCTCGTCCACGTCCGCTCGCCTCGCCGCGGCGACGCGCCGCTCGTCGAGCTCAACTGCGCCGCCATCCCCGAGACGCTCCTGGAGGCGGAGCTGTTCGGCCACGAGCGCGGCGCCTTCACGGACGCGAAGCGCGCGCGCTCCGGGCTGCTGGAGCAGGCCGAGGGTGGGACCGTGTTCCTCGACGAGGTCGGGGACATGCCGCTCGCGACCCAGGCCAAGCTCCTCAAGGTGCTCGAGACGCAGGTCTTCCGGCGCCTCGGCAGCAACCGCGACCAGGTGGCGGACGTCCGCTTCATCGCCGCGACGCACCGCGACCTGCGCGCCCGCGTCCGGGAGGGAGCGTTCCGGCTCGACCTCTACCACCGGCTCGACGTGTTCCACATCGCCATCCCGCCGCTCCGGGAGCGGCGGGAGGACGTGTTGCCGCTGGCGCGCGCGTTCCTGCACGAGCTCGCCGCGCGGGCCGGGAAGGAGATCGCCGGCCTCGCCCCCGAGACGGAGCGCCGGCTCCTCGCCTACCCCTTCCCCGGAAACGTGCGCGAGCTCCGCAACGTGATCGAGCGGGCCGTGATCCTCGAGAACGGCCACGTGCTCTCGCCCGCCTCGGTCCTCCTCCGGGAGGACGCGGCGGCACCGCCGGAGGCGGAGGGGGGCCGCGGCGCGCCGGCCGGCCGGCCCCCGACGCTGGAGGAGGTCGAGCGCGCCTACCTCCTCGACCTCCTGGAGCGGGCGGGCGGGAACCGCACGCAGGTGGCCCGCTGGATGGGCGTCTCCTACCCCACGGTCGTGAAGAAGGTGAACGACCACGGGATCGACCTCTCCCGCTGGAGGGACCGCGAGGGCACGCCGCCGGGCGGGAGCGGCCCGCGGGGCGGGTGACCCGACGCCGCGGAGCGGAGCGCGCCTCCCGGACCGACCGGATCCGACGGGGCGCGGCGCGCCCGACGGGTCTATCCTCCGGCGGTGATCCTCCTCCTGGTCTCCCGGTTCGGCTACCTGGCCCTGACCGGCCTGCTCGTGGCGGGCGGCCTGGGTGCGCCGGTGCCGGAGGAGCTCCTCCAGCTCACGGCCGGATACCTCGCCCGGCGCGGCGTGCTCTCGTTCGTGCCGGCGCTCGTCGCCGCCTACGTGGGGATCGTCGTCGGCGACGCGCTCTTCTTCCACCTGGCCCGGACGCAGGGGCCGCGCCTCCTCTCGCGCCGCGCGGTCTCCCGCGTGCTGAACCCGCGCCTCCGCGCGCTGCTGGAGCGCCACTTCGCCCGCCATGCGTTCCTCACCGTCGCGGTGGCGCGGCACCTCTCGGGCCTGAGGCTCGCCGCGTACGCGCTCGCCGCCCTGAACGGGGTGCGGCCGCGGACGTTCGTCCTCGCCGACGCCTCCTCGGCGCTGATCTCGGTCTCCCTCGTGGTCTCGCTCGGCTACCTCTTCGCCGCACGCATCGAGGAGGTGCGCGCGCGCGTGCACCAGGTGGAGGTCGGGATCCTGGTGGTCGCGCTCCTCCTGGCGGCGGCGGTCATCGCCTGGAAGTGGATGCGCGCGGGGCGGGCGGCGGGACGCGACGAGACGCCGCCTCAGCCGTAGCTCCGCGGCGGCTCCTCGCCCGAGAGCACGCGCCAGGCCCCCTCGGCGAGCGCGGCCAGGTCGTCCTCGCCGGGGTAGACGAAGACGGGCGCGATCCACTCCACGCGGCGGCAGATGCCGTTCAGGATGGCCGTGACCTGCGCCCCCTTGCCGGTGAGCAGGACCGCCTCCACCTCGCCCCCGAGCGCGACGGCCAGCTCGCCGACGCACTTCGCGACCTGGTACGCCATGGCGTCCAGCAGCACGACGGCCCTGCCGTCTCCGCGCTCGGCGCGCCGCGCGACCTCCTCCACCTCGCGCGTGCCCGCGTGCGAGAGGAGGCCCGCCTGCTCGATCGCCCGCCGCACCCCCTCCTCGGTGGCGCCGGGCGCGAAGCACATCGAGACGACGGCCTGCGGCGGCACCGCCCCGCTCCCGGTGCTGGAGAGCGGACATTCGTCGCAGCGGTTCACGACGTCGATGGCGCGCCCCTCCCGGAAGGCGCAGACCGCGCAGGCGTCCGAACCCACGTGCGCCACCACCAGGCGCAGCTCCGCCATCGGCCGCTGCACCGCCCGGGCGTGCTGGCGAGCCGCGACCCGCATCGGGAGGAGATCGCAGCGGCCGTGACGCACGACGCCGGGGATTCCGGTCACCCGGGCCACCACGTCGAGCTCGTCCGCCGAGAGCGGCTCGACCACGTAGGCCGGGCAGCCCTGCTCGTCGGCGATCGTCCGTGCGATGGCCGCCGCCAGGTTGGCCGGGTGCTCGCCGTGGCTCCCGCGCTCGGCATCCCGGAGCAGGGCCTCGTCCACGAGGTAGGTGCCGCCCGGGATGGGCCGCAGGAGCCCAGCGCGCCCCACCACCGCCGCGAGCACGCCGGTCTCCACCCCGGCCCGCTCCAGGAAGGCACGGACGATGCGGGTGCGCGATTGGGCCTGCTCGGACGCCGACCGAACCCCTCCCCCGTGGGCGTGCGCCTCGACGTGTCGCGCGAGTGGCTGGGTCCGGCGGAAGAGCCCCACCTTCGTGGTGGACGACCCGGGGCTGACCGCGAGGACGAGATCCCTCATCTCGTCAGCCCCGGCGGCGTGCCTCGTCCGCGCCTGGCGGTCCGTCCCCGTCCCCGGCGTCCGGTGCCGGCGAGCGCTCCTGGGCGCAAACCGGAACGCGGCCGGCCGCTCCCGTGCGGTTCGGCGCCTCCTTCCATGGACCTCTTCCGATGCGAACGGGGTGCCAGGACGATGCGTCGAGTCGCTTGCGCAAGTGGCTGAACTGCGGTCGTTTCTGGTTTTAGGCGCGAGGCGGTGGCGGGCAGGGGTGCGTGAAAGCGCGCGGTGGGTCGGTGAAGGTAGGGTGAAGTGGCCCAATCCGGCCCGGTCAACGCCGGAAGGCCGTCACCAGGAAGACCACGATGAGCGCGGTCAGGCCGACCGCCACGAGCCCTCCGACCACGAGCGCGAGCATCACCACGATGCGCGGCCCGAGCTGCGTGGGCAGCTCTCCGCGGAGGTCGAAGCGGGAACGCACGCTCCTCCACCATATCCCAACCCGCGCGCCCGACCGGGTGCGGCGCCGGGTCGCCCTTGGGCTATACTGCCGACCTGATTTCGGTCAAGCGACGCCCTCCCTTCGGGCAGCGGAATAGAACCGTCCCCCTCACGATTGTCCTGATCCCGTGAAACCCTCTCGAGCTCCCGGCGTCACCGCCATCGTCGTCGCGCTGGTGACCGCCACCGCGCTCCCCGGCTGCTCGCGCGACGAGGTCGCGCACTACCGCGTGCCGAAGGAGCCATCCTTCGTACCTGCCGCCATGGACGGCGGGATGCCGGGCGGAACGGGCGCCCCCGGCGGCATGGGCACCGGAGAGGTGGCGCCGCCGCCCGCGTTGACCGGCCACGCCCTGGCCTGGACCCTCCCGAAGGGCTGGACCGAGACGCGGCAGGGCGGCATGCGCTACGCGACGATCAAGCCCTCGCAGCCGGGCCGCCTCGAGGTGACGGTCGTGGTCCTCCCCGGGCCCGCCGGCGGCGAGCTCGCGAACGTGAACCGCTGGCGAGGTCAGATCGGCCTGCCGCCCGTGGACGAGGCGGCGCTCGCCGCGGCTCGCCGGCGCATCACCACCAGGGCGGGCCCCGTCTCCCTCTACGAGTTCGAGAGCGAGGGGCAGGTGCGGAGCCGCGTCGTGGCCGCGCTGGCCTCCGTCGAGGGGAACAGCTGGTTCGTGAAGATGACGGGGGACGCCGCGCCGGTGGGCGCCGCCCGACCCGACTTCGTGCGTCTGCTGGAGAGCCTCCGCCTTGAAGCCAAGAATTAGCGCGCGCATCTGGGACGCGATGACGTCCCTCAAGCTCACCATCGTCTGCCTGGCCCTGCTGATGGTGATCGTGGTCGCCTGCACGCTGGCGCAGGTGAACCTCGGCACCTTCCGGGCGGTGAACCTCTACGTCCGCAGCATGGTCGTCTGGTGGGACGTCCCGGGGACGGACTACGCGGTCCCGGTCTTCCCGGGCGGCGCGCTGGTCGGCCTCGTCCTGCTGGTCAACCTGGTGGCGGCGCAGGTGCGCCGCCTCGAGCTGAGCTGGTCCAAGGCCGGCATCTGGATCGTCCACGCCGGGCTCATCCTGCTCTTCGTGGGCGAGTTCGTGACGAGCTGGTACCAGGTGGAGACGCAGCTCGCCATCGAGCAGGGCCAGACGCTCAACTACGTCGAGGGGCGCGACGCCGAGCTGGCGCTCGTG
Source organism: Myxococcales bacterium (assembly GCA_021784995.1). Next base: position 4,150 of record JAJYHA010000475.1, on the reverse strand, counting down.
GACACCACCGATCCGCGCCACGACGACGTGTACAGCGTCCCGGAGACGCTCCTGGCGCGCGAGCGCTCCATCTCCGTCCCCGGTACGCCCGTGACGCTCCGGGTGAAGCAGTTCTTCCGCAACGCCGACCTCACCCAGCGGCAGCCCGGCGAGGGCCCGGCGCCCGCCACGGCCGGCGTGGGCACGGCCATCTCGGTGACCGAGCTGCCCCCGGTCACCGCGGACGACCAGGTGAACCGCGTGACCGCGCTCGTGGAGCCGGTGGCGGGCGGGCGGAGCTACGGGACCTGGCTCGTGTCCAACGCGCTCGGGGCGCCCCAGTCCTTCGTGCACGAGGGGCGCCGCTACACGCTCGCGATCCGGCCCCGCCGCTACTACCTGCCCTACAGCATCACGCTGAAGAAGTTCAGCCACGACGTCTACCCGGGCACCGACATACCGAAGAACTTCTCCAGCCTGGTGCACATCTCGAACCCGGGGCGCGGCGAGGAGCGTGACGTCCTCATCTACATGAACCAGCCGCTCCGCTACGACGGCAAGGCCTTCTACCAGGCCAGCTTCGGCAAGGGCGACACGCTCTCGATCCTGCAGGTGGTGCAGAACCCCGGCTGGCTCATCCCCTACGTCTCCTGCGTGCTGGTGGGCATCGGGCTCATCGTGCACTTCTCGCTCTCGTTGCGCCGCGGGATGCGCCGCCGCCAGGCGGCCGCGCACGCGGCGGAGGCGCACGCGTCATGAAGCTCACCCGGTACGTGCCCTGGCTCGCGGCGGCGGCGGCCGTCGTCGCGGTGGCGGTCGCGGCCGCGCCCCCGGGGAAGGTGCGCGGGTTCGACCTGGAGGCGTTCGGGCGGCTGCCGGTGCTCGAGGGGGGCCGCATCAAGCCGATCGACTCGGTGGCCCGCAACGCGCTCCTCATGCTGCGCGGCAAGCAGGGCTTCCCGTTCCAGGGACGCTCCGTCGGCCCGGACGAGTGGCTGCTCGACGCCACCCTGCGGCCCGACGTGGCCGACACGCAGCCGGTGTTCGTCATCGACGATCCGGAGGTGCTCGGGCTCCTCGGGGTCCAGCAGGGCTCGAGCCGCTACTACCCCTTCACCGTGCTGGCGCCGCACCTCGACGACATCCAGCGCCAGGCGTCGGTGGCGCAGGGGCTCGACGCGAAGGACCGCACGCGGTTCCAGGGCGCCGTCCTGAACCTCTTCGAGCGCATCTACGTCTACTACCGGCTCCGCAACACCCTCCAGGTGACGGGCGGACCCGGCCTGGCCGGCGAGATCGCCGCCCGGGGGACGCCGGGCGCCGCGGAGCGGGAGCGGGCGCTGGCGGAGCTCGGCTACTTCCGGCCGCTGCTCCCGGCCCCGGGACAGCCGGCGGACCGGTGGCGGACGGTCGGCGAGGCGCTCCGCGGCCGCGGTGACGACCCCGCCCTCGACGCCTGGGCGCGGATCGCCGGCGCGTGGTCGGCCCAGGATCCGACCGCCTTCGGCGCGGCGGTGGCCGAGGCGGCGGCGATGGCCGAGGCCCGGCAGCCGGCGGCGGTGCGGCAGGGCGGCGACGAGCTGGTCTTCAACCGCGCGCAGCCCTTCTACCTGGGCATGGTGCTCTACGTGCTGGCGCTGCTCGTGCTCTTCGCATCCTGGCTCTGGCGACCGGCCGTCCTGCAGCCGACCGCCTTCGCCCTGCTCCTCGTCGGCGCCGCCGTCCACACCGCGGGGCTCGCGTCGCGCATCCTGCTGCAGGGGCGGCCGCCCGTCACGAACCTCTACTCCTCGGCCGTCTTCGTGGGGTGGGGCGCCGTGGTCCTCGCCATCGTGCTGGAGCGGATGTACCGCCGCGGCTTCGGCACCGCGGTGGCCGCCGCCTCGGGCTTCGCCTCGCTCCTCGTCGCCCACCACCTCACCGGCGACGGGGACACGATGGAGATGATGCGCGCGGTGCTGGACTCGAACTTCTGGCTGGCGACCCACGTCGTCACCATCACCATCGGCTACAGCGGCACCTTCCTCGCGGGCGCCATCGCCATCGGCTACACGCTGCGCCGCCACCTGGCGCCGCGGCTCGATCCCTCCACCGGCAAGGCGCTGACGGCCATGGCCTACGGGATCATCTGCTTCGCGCTCTTCTTCAGCTTCGTCGGGACGGTGCTGGGCGGGATCTGGGCCGACCAGTCCTGGGGCCGCTTCTGGGGGTGGGACCCCAAGGAGAACGGGGCGCTCCTCATCGTGCTCTGGAACGCCATCATCCTCCACGCCCGCTGGGCCGGCTTCGTCCGCGAGAAGGGCATCATGGCGATGGCCATCTTCGGCAACGTCATCACGAGCCTCTCCTGGTTCGGCGTGAACATGCTCGGCGTGGGCCTCCACTCCTACGGCTTCATGGACAAGGCCTTCTACGCGCTGGCGGCCTTCATCGGCACGCAGCTCGTGCTGATGGCGCTCTGCCTCGCCCCCCGGCGGTTCTGGAGCCGCGCCCGGGCGGACGACGCCGCTGCGCCCGGGCGCACGACCAGGCCTGCCTGAGGCAGGCCTTTCCGGCGCACCCCAACTGAGCGCGTCGTGCGGCCGGTCTCCGGCGCATGCTTGAGGCGGGGTGGGCCATGCCCGAGTGGCGAAGGATCTGCTGCCCGATCGACTTCTCGGAGCCCTCGCGCGCGGCGCTGGAGGAGGCGGCACGGCTCGCGCGACAGCTCGGCGCGGAGCTCATGGTGCTGCACGTCCGGCCGCCGTCCGGCGCCCCCCCCGCGGCGCCCTTCGCGCCGCCGGGAGGGCCGGCGACGGAGCGCGCCGAAGGCGACCCGCTGGCGGCCTGGACCGCCGAGGCGCAGCGGCTCGCGCCCGGCGTGACCACCTCGGTCCAGCTCTCCGGCAGCCCGGCCGCCGAGATCGTCGGCTTCGCGCGCGAGTTCGCGTGCGACGCGATCGTGATGGGCACCCACGGACGGACGGGCCTGCGCCGGATCACGCTCGGCTCGGTGGCCGACGCGGTGATCCGCACCGCCGGGTGCCCCGTGCTCGTGGTGCGCGGCGCGCCGTGACGGCGCCGGTCGCGGACGCGCCTACGCTCCGGGGACGTCGAGGCGCCGCTTGGCCAGACGCTGGTAGTAGAAGCTCTGCCCGTACAGCACCGCGGCCGGGTTGTGGCCGGTGACGCGGTCCTTCACCACGAGCGTCGTGACCGGCGCGTCGGAGTGCTTGCCGAAGAGCATGTCGTGCCCGACGCACAGGCCGACGATCACGTTCATGTCGGTCCCGACCTCGTTGAGGATGCGCGCCTGCGCCACCGGGTTGCAGGCCGGCTCGAAGGTCCCGGGGCGCACCTTGTCGGCGTCCGCCACCCCGAGCCGCTCCTTGTCCACGCTCCCCACCTTGCAGCAGACCGACACCGGCTCGAGGTCCTGGGCGCGGAGGATCTCCGCCAGACGCCGGCTCTCCTCCAGCAGGCCGATGCAGGTGGCGATGCCGACGCGGCGGTACCCCATCAGGCGCGCGAAGGCGATCGTGTCCTCGACGCGCGTCCACCGCGCGTTCACCGGCCCGGCGCCGCTCTTCTTGTAGCAGAGCCCCTCCACCTGCGCCGCCACCCGCGCGATGCGCGCGTCCTCGCCACCGTCCAGGTAGCCGCCCAGCGTGCCGGTCACGGTGCCGGCGTGCTCACGCGTGGGGCACGCGCCGGGGGCGGGCGGCGCCTGCTCGGGCTCGGCGCTCCAGCAGAAGGTCGCCCCCTTCCTGGCGAACACCGTGGCGCAGGTGGCGCAGCGCGGGTCGACGGCGGACTCGTCCGGCATGGTGGTTCCTTTCGGGCCGCGCGGCGTGAGGGGGTGCCGGCCGGCCGGGCGCGCATCATCGCACTTCGGCGCGCGCGACGGTACGCGGGCCCGGCCCGCCTCAGCGCGCGTCGGCCGGCCGCTGTCCGGGTGGCGCGGGCGCCTGCCCCGTCTCCGGCGAGACGCCGAGGACGGGAACGAGCCCGCCCGCGGGCGCCGCGGCCGCCGTGTCCTGCACGCCCCAGGGCGCGGCCCGGGAGCCGGCGCAGCGCGGATCGGTGCCGTGCGCGCACGGGTCTCCCTCGCGCGCGCGCTCGCAGAACCCGCTCCGCGGGTTGCACTCCGTCCCCTGCGTGCAGACGGCCCAGCAGCCCCCGGCGGCGCGAG
>JAJYHA010000231.1 GCA_021784995.1 Myxococcales bacterium | reverse complement strand
AGATCATCGAGCGCATGGAGCGCGAGGGGATCGTGGGCCCTCCCAACGGCGTGAAGCCGCGGCAGGTGCTGGTCCGGCCCGCGGGCGAGGCGAACCCCTACCCCAACGTCTAGCCGGCGGCGGGGGAGGGCTCGGCGCCCTCCCGGCGCGGCTAGACCTTGTGCTCCGTCCCCCGCAGCAGCCGCTCGATGTTGGAGCGGTGGCGCGCGCCGATCAGGACCGAGACCACCACCCCCGCCCACGGCACCGGGCTGCGCCACCACCCGGCGCCCTGCTCGAGGACGACGTGGACGAAGGTCCCGAAGCAGCAGATCGCGGTCCCGGTCAGCGAGCCGACCGCCGGCACGCGCGTGAGGCCCAGGGCGGCGACGAAGGCGGCCACCCCCACCGCGGCGGGGATCGGCGCCAGGACTGCGAAGACGCCGAGCGCGGTGGCGACCCCCTTGCCGCCCCGGAAGCCGAGCCAGATCGGATAGAGGTGCCCCAGGAAGGCGGCCAGGCCGATCGCGACCGCCCACGCCTCGGCCGCCTCCCGGCCACGGGGCGCCACCAGGTGCAGCGCGACGATCATGGGCACCGCGGCCTTGGCGGCGTCGAGCAGGAGCGTGACCAGGCCGGCCGCCTTCCCGGCCGCGCGCGTGACGTTCGAGGCCCCGATGTTGCCCGAGCCCACCGACCGGACGTCCTTGCCGGCCAGCACGCGCGTCACCAGGACGCCGAAGGGGATGGAGCCCAGCAGGTAGGCCGCCGCGACCAGCAGGACGGCGCGCACGCTCAGGCCCTCCGGCTGGCGACGAGGAAGATCCAGTTGGCGACCACCGCCGCCGCCGCCACCCGGGCGAGCAGGGACGCGGTCCGCGGCCCCGGCGACGGCAGAGGGCGCGCGACGGCGATCCGCAGCGCGTCCAGCGCCGCGAACGCCCAGGCCAGGCCGGCCACCAGCGCCCCGAGCGGGCTGGCGGAGAGGGCGGCGGACACCTCGCCGTGGGCGAGGTGGACGAAGGCGTGCGTCATGCCGCACGTCGCGCACGGCAGCCCCGTCAGCGCGAGGAAGGGACAGCGGTAGCCGAGGTCGAGCAGCGGGAGGGTGCGCGCCGCGAGGAAGGAGAGCGCGCAGATCGCGGCGAACACCTCGGCGTGCCCGAAGCGGCGCGCGCGGGGCGCGCCGCCGCCGGAGACGGACGGCGGGAGCGGCGCCGGCATCAGATCCCCGTCGAGCCCGGGGGGCCCCCCGCGCCCTTCAGCCCCGTGAAGCCGGCCATGCCGGCGATGGCGCCGGCGGCGCAGGCGAAGACGCACGCCAGCACGAGCGGCATCAGCACCGCGAAGGCCGACTTCGCGCTGCCGCACCGCTGGGCCTCGGCCAGCCCGTGGATGACCGCCACCATGAACCAGATACCCGCCACGAGGCCGCCGCAGGCCGGCACCGCCCGCACGAGGAAGATGCCCGACGCGTAGCCCACCACCGTCAAGGTGGCGTCGAAGCCGCGCGGCGCGCCGCGCACCACGAGCAGGAGCAGGTGGAACAGGGCCGCGCTCAGGTAGAGGCCGATGAAGGCGATGAGGGGCGTCGCCGCGAGCTGCGCGAGGAGGGAGCCGAGCGTGAAGCCCTGGAACATCTGCAGCAGCGGGGTGGTGTCGATGTGCTCGCCCATGCGCCGCGTGAACTGCGCGAAGAAGCCCACCGTGGCGTTCGCCGTCAGGTAGCTGAAGACGAGCGCGGCCCAGTTGCCGATGGTGAGCGCGACGACGCCGAACAGGACGGCGGAGCGCGCCTCGCCGATCCGCACCTGGCGGAAGAAGCGCGTCGGCTCCAGCGCGGCCAGCTTCCAGGTCTGGACGTACGAGGCGACGAACCCGCGGCGCGCTCGCTCCGCGAAGGGCGCGCTCTGCTCCGCGAGCGGGGGCGCGACGCCCGGCGCGGCCGGGCCCCAGCTCCATCCCGGCGGCGGGGCGGCGCCGCCGGGCGATCCCTCGGGTGGGGCCCAGCCGGGGGCGCCGGGCTGCGCCGCGGGTTCCGCGCCGGGCGGTGGCGGGGAGACCGGCGGAGGCGTGGCGCTCGGCTCGGGGAGGTAGACCTCGCCGCCGCAGCCGGGGCACGTCTGGACCCCGAAGCGCTCGGTCTCGAACGTGCTCTGGCAGCGGTAGCAGCGGGCGCGCATGCTGGCGGAGCTTATCGCGAAATGGCTCCGTCAGTTCTTCAGGATCGTGACCTCGTCGATGTTCAGCGTCTCGCGCGTGCGGAAGACCGCGATGACGATGGCCAGCCCCACGGCCGCCTCGGAGGCGGCGACCGCCATGACGAAGAAGGCGATGGCGTGTCCGGCCAGGTTGCCCGTCTGGCGCGCGAAGGCGAGGAAGGTCAGGTTGGCGGCGTTGAGCATCAGCTCGACGCACATGAACACGACGAGCATGTTTCGCTTCACGACCACCCCGCCCAGGCCGATGGCGAAGAGGATGGCGGCGAGCACCACGTACTGGCTGGCGGGGACCATGGCTCAGATCCTCTGCTTCGCGACGACCACCGCGCCCACGATGGCGACGAGCAGCAGCAGGCTCGTCGCCTCGAAGGGGAGGAGGTACTGGGTGAAGAGGACGCGCCCCACGGCCTTGACCGTCCCGAAGTCGGGGCCGACCGCGCGCATCGGCATCGCGCCGAGCTGCTGGACCGCGCGCACCACCACCGCCGCCACGCCGGCCGCGCCGAACGCGCCCGCCACCTGCATGGCCTTCACCCGGGCCTGGGCGTAGTTCTCGTCACCCGTGGTGAGCAGCATGATGACGAAGAGGAAGAGCACCATGATGGCGCCCGCGTAGACGAGCACCTGCAGGAAGGCCAGCAGGTGCGCGGTGAGCAGGACGTAGATGCCGGCCAGGAAGAAGAAGGCGCCCACCAGGCTCATGGCCGCGTTGACCGGGTTGCGCGCCATCACCACGCCGACGGCGCTCACCAGCAGCGGCACGGCGAAGATCCAGAAGATGACCACCTCGGCACGATCGCTCATGGTCAGGCCCTCATGCCGCCGATGACGGCCTCGCGGGTCTCCTGCGTCTTGCCCCACCCCTCGTCACCGAAGGGGCAGCGACGCTCGGCCACGTGACGGTCGAACTCGGCGCGGAACTTCTTGATGAAGCTCTGCACCGGCATGGAGGCCGCGTCACCGAGCGCGCAGATCGTCTGGCCGCCGATGTGGTTGGCCATCTCCAGGAGCCTGTCCACGTCGCCCGGGACGCCGTGGCCGTGCTCGATCTTCTCGCACAGCCCCTCCATCCAGGGGGTGCCCTCGCGGCAGGGGGTGCACTGGCCGCAGCTCTCATCGGCGTAGAACTTGGAGATCCGCCAGAGGGCGCGGACCAGGCAGGTCGACTCGTCCATGACGATGACGCCGCCCGACCCGGCCATGGTGCCGGCCGCCTTGAGCGCGTCGAACTCCATGGAGACGTCGATCTCGTCCGCGGTGAGGACCGGCGCCGAGCTGCCGCCCGGGATGACCGCCTTCACCTTGCGCCCGCCCACGACCCCGCCGCAGTCCTCCATGATGAGCTTCTTCAGGTTGTAGTGGACCGGCTTCTCGTAGACGCCGGGCCGGTTCACGTGACCCGACACGCAGAAGAGGCGGGTTCCGCCCGACTTCCCGGTGCCGAGCGCCGCGAACGCGGCGCCGCCGTTCTGCACGATCCAGGGGATGTTCGCGATCGTCTCGACGTTGTTGATGATGGTGGGCTTGCCGTAGAGGCCCACCACCGCCGGGAAGGGCGGCTTGAGGCGCGGGTAGCCCTTCTTGCCCTCGAGCGACTCGAGCAGCGCGCTCTCCTCGCCGCAGATGTAGGCGCCGGCGCCCCGGTGCACGTGCAGGTCGAGCGCGAAGTCCGCCTTGCCGAGCAGCCGCGGACCGAGGATCCCGGCCTGGTACGCCTCGGCGATGGCGCGCTCCAGCACGGCCGCCTGCATCTTGAACTCACCGCGGATGTACACGTACGCGAGGTGGATGTCGTTCGCGTAGCAGGTGATCGCGATCCCCTCGATCAGCTGGTGCGGGTCGTGCTCGATGATGTAGCGGTCCTTGAACGTCCCCGGCTCCGACTCGTCCGCGTTCACCGTGAGGTAGCGGGGCCGGACGTCCCTGGGCAGGAAGGTCCACTTGAGGCCGGTCGCGAAGCCGGCGCCGCCGCGGCCTCGCAGGTTCGAGACCTTGACCTCGTCGACGATGGCCGCCGGGTTCATGCCCAGCGCCTTCTCGAGGGCCGCGTAGCCGCCGTCCGCCCGGTAGGAGGCGAGCGTCGCGCCGTCCTTCTTTCCCCAGCGCTTCGTCAGGATCAGTGTGTCGCTCACTTCAGGCTCCCGAGGAGGGTCTCGACCTTCTGGAGCGTGAGCCGCTCGTGCATGTCCTCGTCGATCAGCATGGCGGGAGCCGTGCCGCAGGAGCCGAGGCACTCCACCTCGCGCAGCGTGATGTTGCCGTCCGCCGTGGTCTGGCCGTTCTGGAGCCCGTACTTCTGGAGCAGGGCGCGGAAGATGCGGTCGGCGCCGGTGAGGGAGCAGGAGACGTTGGTGCAGACCTCGACCACGTGCCGCCCCACCGGCTTGGTGTTGAACATCACGTAGAAGGTCGCGACCTCCTCGGCCCGCGCCGGCGAGACACCCAGCCGGTCGGCGGCGAGCGCCATCACCGGCGGCGACAGGTACCCGAAGATGTGCTCGCCGATTCGCAGCGCGGGGATCATCGCCGAGGCCTTCCGGTCCTCGGGGTACCGCCTGAGGACGGGGGCAAGCTCCGCGTCGAAGCGAGCCACGCGGTCGGCGGGCAGGTCGCTCCACGCGCCCGGCGTGCCAGGAGTGGAATTGGGCATAAGTGTCCGAGATGCCGCGAAAAACGCTGTGCAGGCTAGGTTCCGGCCCGGTGGATGTCAAGGATGAAGTCGCTCGAGCATCGCCGCGTGCTGGATGCCGGCCTCCTCACGGACAGACCCTTTCGGGACGTACCCGCACGGTCATGGAAACCCCTCACCGTGAGCCGTGCGTGGAGGGCGGGGTCGGCGGGCGCCGGGCCCGCGCGATGCGCTCCAGCTCGGCGGGGCGGTGGCGGCGTGGTGGCGGCGCGGTGCGGGGTGGAGGGAGCGGACGGGGCGCCGGAAGCAGCAGAGCCCACCGCCGCGGCTGCGCGACGGTGGGCTCGAGGGTGCATGCCGCGCGCGGACGCGCGCGACGAATCTCTAACGCCTACTTCTTCCCCTTCTTGTTGAACATGTCCTTCAGGGCCTTGGCCGGCGCGATCTTGATGGCCGTGCGGGCCGGGATCTTGATCTGCTCGCCCGTGGCCGGGTTGCGGCCGATCCGCGCTTTGCGGTCGACCAGCTTGACGGCGCCGAGGCCGCCCAGCGGGATCTTCCCCGCGCTCTTCAGGTTCTTGCGGACGACCTCCTCCACCGCCGCGAAGACCTCGCGCACCTGCACCTTGCTCATCTGGGACTGCTCCGCCACCGCCTGGAAGAACTGGGCCTGCGTCATGTCCGACCTCCGTCCCTGGGCTCCGGCCGGATCCGTTCCGGCCGTGAAAGCGTTGCAAACACAGCCCCGATATCGCATCGCGATCCGATCGTCAACCTCGACGACGCACGATCCGCCTGGAAAATGGCCCTTTCGCGCGATCGGGTCACCTGAAACCCCTGCAACGGCGGGCCGGAGGGCGCGCGGCCGCCGCGCCGTCACCGGCGCAGCAGCGCGTACAGGATCTCCCACAGGATGAGGAGGATGACGGTCAGCTCGAGCAGCTCGGCGCGCCGCCGGTCGGCCGCGTCGTTCATGATGGCGTTCAGCTCCACCAGCAGCTTCTGCTTGCGCAGGACCGACTCCTCCCAGTCGGGCACCCGGAAGCGGCGCAGCGCGCCCTGGTAGAGGCGCGCCAGGTAGAAGTCGCCGATGATCTTCACGGCGTTGTCCACGCGCTCCAGCATCTCGGCGATCTCGAGACGGAGCGCGGCCGTGCGCCGCTGCAGCTTCAGGTAGCGGCGGGTCACCAGCCGCGACAGCCGCCGGCGCGCGCCCAGCTCCTCGTAGATCGAGCCCAGCTCCTGGTCGAGCAGGGCGTCGTAATAGCGCAGCTCGAGCAGGTGCGCGGTCGCGAACTCGAGCAGGTCCGGGATGTCGCTCGCGCGCGAGGGCTCGAGCACGAAGGCGCTGTTCCAGTCCACCACCGCCAGGTCGTCCGCCAGGTAGCTGAAGGCGTGCTTCATCACGTCCTGGCGCTCGCCGGCGGAGAGCGGGGCCGGGCTCGTCTCGCCGAGCAGCAGCTCGGCGAGCGGCGCGCCGGCCGCCACCTCGGCGGCGGTGGCCGGCGCCTCGAACCGGTGCACGACGAACACGTGATACGCCTCGAGCCCCTCCCAGGCGTGGGGCCGGGCGATGGCGGGGCCGAGCGCGCGCGCCAGCTCCTGCGCCTCCGCGCGCGCGGCGGCGTCGAGCTCGGCGGTCGGGCGCGCCACCAGCTGCTCCGCCAGCGACACCAGCGCCGGGAGCGGCGTGCCGGGCTCGACCGGGAGGCGGTAGCGCACGCTCACCACGCCGTAGTCGAACACCCGGGCGCTGGCGGTGGCCGCGCGCTCGCCGCTCGCCAGCGCGATCCGGCGCTCGCCGAGCGCGACCCGCAGGGGCGGGCGCGGGATCTCGAGCGCGGTCGTCCCCTTGGCGCTCTCCAGCGCCAGCCGCGACCGAGGCGCCGCCAGCAGCGCCTCGGCGCGGGCCAGGTCCACCCCGTCCCCGACGTCGAAGAGCCGGTAGACGTGGACGGCGCCGTCGGCGACGCGCCAGGCCGGTGCGGGATCGGCGCTCACGCCGCGAGCTTGACGCGGCGCGCGCGCGCTGTCACGCGGCGTGGCGACGCACGCCGCGGGACGGGGCTCGGTTACCCGTTCGAAGCGCTCGCGCGACCCGGGGGGCGGAAACCGGCCACCGGGCCGGCGCGGCGCCCCGCCTCCGGCCGGCCGCTACCCCCCCACCAGGCGCAGCGGGGCCGCGGGGCGGGTCTGCGGAAACGCGAGGAGGTAGGCGCCGGTGAAGCAGGCGTCGCAGTACCCCTCGCGCGGCTCGCCCAGCGCGGCGTAGAGGCCGTCGATCGAGAGGTAGCCGAGCGTGTCGGCGGTGACGTACCGCGCGATCTCCTCCACCGTGTGCGAGGAGGCGATGAGCTCCTGCCGCGTCGGCGTGTCGATCCCGTAGTAGCAGGGCCAGGCCGTGGGCGGCGAGCTGATGCGGAGGTGGACCTCCCTGGCGCCCGCGTCGCGGATCATCTTCACGATCTTCCTGCTGGTGGTGCCGCGCACGACGGAGTCGTCCACCACCACCACCCGCTTGCCGGCCAGCACCCCGCGCACCGCGTTCAGCTTCAGCTTCACGCCGAAGTGGCGGATCGACTGCTGCGGCTCGATGAAGGTCCGCCCGATGTAGTGCGAGCGGACCAGCCCCACGTCGTAGGGGATGCCGCTCTCGCGCGCGTAGCCGATGGAGGCGGGCACGCCGGAGTCGGGGACCGCGATCACCACGTCGGCCGACACCGGGTGCGCCCGGGCCAGCTGGGCGCCGAAGGCCGCGCGCACCTCGTGCACCGAGCGCCCGAAGAGGATGGAGTCGGGGCGCGCGAAGTAGATGTGCTCGAAGACGCAGCGCCCCAGCCGGCGCTGCGGGGGCGCCGCGTCGATCCGCTCCGAGCGCAGACCCCGCTCGTCGACGACCACGATCTCGCCGGGCTCCACCTCGCGCACGTACTCCGCCTCGATGAGGTCGAGGGCGGTGGTCTCGCTGGCCAGCACCCAGCTCTGCTTGAGGCGCCCGATCACGAGCGGGCGGAAGCCGAACCGGTCGCGGGCGCCGATCATGCTCCGCTCGGTCAGGAAGAGGAGCGAGAAGGCGCCCGCGACGCGCTGCAGCGCCGCGCGCACCGCCGCCACGTGGTTCTCGGTGGAGCCGCTCGGGCCGCGCTCCGGCCGGAAGCGGGCCATGAGGTGCAGGATCACCTCGGTGTCGCTGGTGGTCTGGAAGATGGAGCCCTGCGCCTCCAGCTCGGCGCGGAGCGCCTCCGCGTTCACCAGGTTGCCGTTGTGCGCCACCGCCACCGCGCCGCCCGCGTACTGGATGGCGATGGGCTGGGCGTTCTTGAGGTGGCTGGCGCCGGAGGTGGAGTAGCGCACGTGGCCGATGGCCGCCCCGCCGGGGAGCTGGGCGAGCACGTCGGCCGTGAAGATGTCCGCCACCAGGCCCATGCCGCGGTGCACGTGGAGCGCCTTGCCGTCGGCGGACACGATGCCGGCCGACTCCTGCCCGCGGTGCTGCAGCGCGTGCAGGCCGAGGTAGGTGAAGTTGGCGGCCTCGTCGCTCTGGCCGAGCGCCCAGGTCCCGAAGACGCCGCACTCTTCCTTCGGCTTGTCGTGGAGGGCGTCGTAACCCATGGCGGGCGCGGAGTATAACCGTCGAGGCTTGAAAAAGCTCCTCACCGCCCTGGCCGCCGTCGTGCTGCTGGCCGCCGCCGCGCTGGGCGTCGGATCGCTCCGCTGGCGGCCGTGGCGGCGCGACGGGGCACCGCGCCTGGAGGCCGTGGCGACCGGGGGCGGGCCGCTCCTCGCGGGCGCCGCGGTGCTCCCCCTCGACCTGCGCTCGCCGGTCCCGGTGGCGGGCTTCCCGCGCCTGAGCTGGTCCGACGAGGGGCAGCGCGATCCGCTGGCGGTGCGGGCGCTGGTGCTAGAGGAGCCGGGCTGCCGGGTGGCGCTCGTCTCCATCGAGCTGCTGCTCGTCCCGGGCGCGCTCCAGCACGCGATCGAGCGGAGCCTGCGCGATCTGAGGCTGGACGGGCTCGTGGTGGCGGCCACCCACACCCACGCCGGGCCGGGCGCCTTCTGGGACGAGCCGCTCGCCGAGCGGATCGCGACGGGGCCTTACCGGCGCGCCGTCTTCGACGCCCTGGTGGAGCGCGCCGCCGCCGCGGTCCGCGCCGCCCTGCAGGCGCGCGAGCCGGCCTACCTCTCGGTGGCCGCGGGCGAGGTGCCGTCGCTCGCCCGCAACCGGGGCGGCGGGGTGGTCGACGGCCGGCTGGTCGCCGCGCGCCTCGTCGGGCTCGGCGGGCGCACGGTCGCCGGCCTGGTGCTCTACCCGGCCCACGCCACCCTGCTCGGCGTGGAGAACCGCCGGCTGTCGGGCGACTGGCCGGGGGCGCTCATGCGCGCGCACCCGGAGCCGCTGCTCTTCTTCCAGGGCGCGCTCGGCGACCAGAGCCCGGCCCTCCCGCACCGGGCGCCGGCCACGCCCGAGGCCTACGCGCGCGCCCTCGACGGGCACCTGCTCCCGCTGCGCTACTCCCGCCCCGATCCCTGGCCTCCGCTCGCCTTCGCCGCGGCCACGACGGTGCTGCCGGCGCCCATCCCGGGCGCCGCCCCGCCGCCGCTGCGGCGCATCGCCCGGAACCTCTTCTACGGTTGGTTCCCGGCGCGCGCGCGCGTGGCCGCGCTGCGCCTCGGTCCGCTCACGCTGCTCGCGGTGCCGGGCGAGCCGGTGGCGGCGGTGGGCCGGAGCTGGCGCGAGGCTGCGGAGCCAGGGGCCGAGGTGCTCTCGCTGGCCGGCGACTACCTCGGCTACGTGGAGACCTCGGAGCGCATGGCCGAGGCGGCCGGCGAGACCGTCCGCACCTACTACGGTCCGGAGCTGGCCACGCGGCTCGGCGGCGCCGTCGCCCTCGCGGCGCGCGCGGTGGCGCCGCACGAGGAGGCCGGTCAGAAGCGGAGCGCCGCGCCGGCCACGCCCGGGGAGCGCGGGTCGAGCGAGAGGTAACCCAGCACGCCCGCCGCCACGGCGAGCGCGGCCGCGCCCGCCGCGCCCACGTACGCGTTGCGCCGCGCGACGTCGCCGGCGCCGACGGCCGCGTCGTAGCGCGCCCGATCGGTGCCCGCCAGGAGCGTGCCGTCGGAGCGCACCATGGCGCCGGCGGCGGCGTAGGAGCCGCTCGACGACCGGGCCTCCAGGGCGGCTAGGAGGCCGAGGCCCAGCGCCACCGCGCCGGCCGCGTACGCCGCCGGCCGCATCCAGCGCGCGGGCGGGGCGCGCGCGGGCGCGCCCCCCTCCAGCACGATCGAGG
>JAJYHA010000251.1 GCA_021784995.1 Myxococcales bacterium | reverse complement strand
TGACCGGATCACCACCACCGGGCAGGGCGCGTCGAGGATGACCTTCTGCGCCACCGAGCCGACGGGCGCCTCGGCCCGTCCGCTCCGGCCGTGCGTTCCCATCACGATCACGTCGTGGCGCCCCTCGGCAGCCGCCCGGACGATCTCCGCGGCGGGATCGCCCGTCACCAGCAGCTCGGCGACCGGCCCGCCCGACGACCGCGCCGCGGCCTCGCGCCAGGCCGCGAGCTGCCGATCCCGCTCCACCGCCGCCCGGCGCAGGGCCTCGGGCGGGATCAGCGTGGCGTCCGGCGTGGGCAGCGGGGGGCGCTCGTCGACGTGCAGCAGCGTGAGCGACGCGCCGCTCCAGGAGGCCAGCTCGACCGCGCCCTTCAGGGCCGATGAGGAGGCGGCGGAGAAGTCGACCGGGCAGCAGATCCTCTTCCAGGCGCTCATGCGGCCAGCGTACGCTCCTCCTCGCCGCCGGCGGCGGGCCCGCCGAGGGAGGGCGGAACGGGTGCGACCGGGACGGACGGCGCCGCGGCGCGCGCGGGGGAGCCGTGGCAGGGACGGGCAGGGCGGCCTCGGCCGCCGGCCTCCGCCCGTCCGTGCGCGGGTTCAGCTCCGCGGGTTCCGCTTCTCCTCGATCTCCTTCTCCAGGCTGGCCAGCTCCGCATCGGCGGGCGGGGCCTGCTCCCCGGCCTCGTGGTCGCCGCGCTTCCCGGCCAGGTGCGCCTCCCCGGGGACCCACCCGGGCTGCATGGTGGCGGCGATCTCGGTGGCGGAGCGCGAGAAGAGACGCACCACCGGCCGCACCGCCGCGTGCGCCGCCAGGAGGAAGCCGATCAGCGGCAGGAACATCAGGAAGGCGGCGCCCATGAGCGGGGCCACCGCGAAGGCGAGCAGCAGCGGCACGCGCACGAATCGCTCTCCGGACTTGCCGGCCAGCGCCTCGCCGTCGCGCGAGACCGGCTGCAGCGTCCAGCTGCGCGCGCTGAAGTAATAGCCCTTCTTCACCCGGCTTCCCGCCTCGAACGTCGTCATGTCGTCTCTCTCCGTGAGTTCAGGTTTCCAGACTTCGACGGGCTCACTCTCGCTCCTTCAGGCGCGCCGCGAAATTGGCAGGATCACCGAGGATTCGGGGTATGAATCCCGTCGCCGGCGCCACCGCCACCGGACCGCGCGGGGTCGAACGCCCGAGGCGGTATCGGGTGAACGCCCGAGGCGAGCCCCGCAAGAATTGCGCAGCGGGGAGGTTCACTCGCGATCGCGGCAAGTCTTGCGTGTGAAGGAGGCGAAAGCGCCGTGATCGCGAGCGCATGACGGGGCACGCGGCTTGCTCATCCGACCGGCGGCCTCCTTGGCCAGGGGTGTTTCCGTGCTCGTCGCCGTCGGGCTCAACCAGAAGATCGCGACCCTCTCGGACCGCGAGCGGATCGCGGTGAGGGCGGAGGACGTGGCGGCGGTGGTCCAGGGGTGCGCCTCGCTGGACGGGATCGACGAGATCGTGCTCCTCTCCACCTGCTACCGCGTGGAGGCATACGCCGTCACCCGCTGCCCCGCGGCCGCCGCGCTCGCCATCCGCAGCGCGCTCGCCGCGCGCGCGGGCCACGATGCGCCGCCGCTCTTCGAGCTGCACGGCCCCGACGCGCTCCGGCACCTGCTCCGCGTGGCCTCGAGCCTCGAGTCGGCGGTGCTCGGCGAGCCGCAGATCCTGGGGCAGGTGAAGGAGGCGCACCAGCGCGCCGTGGAGCTGGGCGTGGCGGGCAGGGAGCTCGGCGCCCTCCTGAACCGCGTGTACCAGGTCGCGAAGCGCGTGAGGACCGAGACCGCGATCGGGCGCTCCGGCATCTCCTGGGGCAGCGCCGCCACCACCGTGGCGGAGAAGGTGCTGGGGAGCGTGGCGGGGCGGCGCGTGCTGGTGCTCGGCGCCGGCGAGATGGCGCGGCTCGCCGCGCAGCACCTCCGCGATCAGGGGGCCGCCATCGTGGTCGTGAACCGCACGGCGGCGCACGCCGAGGCCCTCGCGGCCGAGGTGGGCGGGACGACCGCGCCCCTCGAGGCACTGGAGGCGGAGCTGCGGGCGGCCGACATGGTGGTCTCGGCGGCGCCCGCCGCGCCCGAGGCCTTCTCGCCCGCCGCGCTCGCCGCGACCATGCGGGCGCGCCGCCGGCGCGATCTGGTCCTGGTCGACCTGGCCGTCCCGCGCGCCGTCCCGGCGGGCTGCGGCGCGATCGACGGCGTGTGGCTCTGCGACGTGGACGACCTGGCGCGGCTCACGAGGCGCGCGCTGGAGGACCGGGCCCAGGCGGTGGCGCACGCCGAGCGCATCCTCGAGGAGGAGATCGCGCGGCACGAGCGCGAGCAGGCGGAGCGGCGCGCCGCGCCCGTGATCCAGGCCATGCGACGCCACGCGGCCGACATCGCGCGCGAGGAGGTCGATCGCACCGCGCGTCGCATCGGCGCCGACGAGGAGGTGCAGGAGCGGCTGGCCGCCCTCGCCAACGCGGTCGTCGCCAAGCTGCTGCACGAGCCGAGCACCCGGCTCCGCCGCGCGGCGGCGCAGCCGTCGAGCGGCGACCGCCTGCTGACCGCGGCGGCGGAGATCTTCGGGCTGCCCTGGGACGGCGCGCCGCCGGTGCCGCGCTCCTGACGCGCCGCGCCAGCGTTCGACCGGAGCGGCTCCGCCGGCCTCCTTCGTCCTGCGCAAGCCTTGCGTCCACCGCCGGGGGTGGGTTGTTTGACGCAACGATCACGCCTCCGGCGCGCTCGATCCGGTGTGAAAAGGCGCGATTCCAGGGCCCATCCGACACTTCTGGTGATATGACGCACCCTGGTCCGGTCCTTGCGAGGACCTGCGGCACATCACCCAGTCCGAGCCCCCGTGCGACAGCTCCGCGAGATCTGGAAGCAACTCGACCGCAGCATGCGGGCCCGCATCCTGCTGCCCACGGCCATCCTCTTCGCGGCCATCCTCGGGGCGATGGTGATCTCGGCGGTGGCCTTCTACGCGGCGGACATGGAGAGCGGCCAGCACGACAGGGCCGAGCTGTTCGCGGGCATGGTCGCGAACGGCGTCACCTCGACCATGATGCAGGGCAACCCCGAGCAGCTGCCGCAGATGCTGGCGGTGGTGATGGGCCACCGCAACGACATCGAGTCGATCAGCGTCATCAAGCCCAACGGAGAGGTGCAGAGCTCGACGCGGCCCGGCGTGGCGGGCACCCGGCCCTGGGGCGCGCACATGGGGCGCTTCACCGCGCCGACCGTGGTGACCGCCCCCGAGGGGAACCCGGCCCAGTACGCCGTCATCCACCCCATCCCCAACGCCGCCTCCTGCGCCGCCTGCCACGGCACCTCCCAGCACTTCAACGGCTGGCTCGATCTCCGCTTCACGCGGCTCGCCGTCCTCGCGCAGAAGGGGAAGCTGGCGCGGACGCTGGGGCTCTCGGCGGCGGTCGCCTTCCTCTGCCTGATGGGGATCGCCTGGTGGCTCGTCGGCCGAGAGGCGGTGGCGCCGCTGAAGCGCCTGGTGGCCTCGATGAAGCGGGCGGAGTCGGGCGACCTGGGGGTGCGCGCCGACGAGGGTCGGGCCGACGAGCTGGGCACGGCGGCGCGGGGCTTCGACGCGATGCTGACCGCCCTGCGGCGCAGCCAGACGGAGCTGGAGGCCTTCTACCGCGAGCGCATGGTCCGGGCCGACCGCTTCGCCGCCGTCGGCGAGCTCGCGACCGGCCTCGCGCACGAGATCAAGAACCCCCTGGCCGGCCTCTCGGGCGCCCTGGAGGTGCTGGCGGAGGACCTGGCCGGCTCGCCGCGGGCGGAGGTGGTGTCGGAGATGCGGCACCAGGTGCAGCGGCTCGGGAACACGATGGAGAGCCTGCTCAGCTTCGCCCGCCCGCCCAAGGCGCGCCTGCGCACCACCGACGTCGAGACGACGCTGGAGAAGGTGCTCTTCCTGGTGCGCCAGCAGCGCCGCGCGGCCGAGGTGGCCATCTCCTTCGAGCGCCACCCCGGCCTGCCGCCGGTGCTGGCCGACCCCAGCCAGCTCGAGCAGGTCTTCCTCAACATCTGCCTGAACGCCTGCCAGGCCATGGATGGGACGGGGAAGCTCGCCATCCGGGCCTTCGAGGTGGAGGGGCGGATCTGCGTCGAGCTGCAGGACGACGGCCCCGGGATCCCGGCCGAGGTCCGGCCGCACGTCTTCAAGCCCTTCTTCACGACCAAGCGCGAGGGCAACGGGCTCGGGCTCGCCATCTCGGCCCGCATCGTGGCGGAGCACGGCGGCCACATCGGCTACCGCTGCCCGCCCGAGGGTGGCACCGTCTTCACCATCACCTTGCAGCGCGCGCATCCCGCCGTGAGCGAGCGCGCCACGGAGCACGCCGCATGACGAGCAGCGCAGCCGCGAGGATCCTCGTCGTCGACGACGAGAAGCTCATCCGCTGGTCGGTGGGCGAGCGCCTGCAGCGCGACGGCTACGAGGTGATCGCCGCGGAGTCGGGCGAGCAGGCGCTGGAGGCGGTCGCCGTCGGCGCGCCGGACCTGATGCTCCTCGACGTCCGGCTGCCGGGGATCGACGGGATCACCACGCTCCAGCGCGCGCTGGCGATGCACCCGGACGTGGCGGTGCTGATGATGTCGGCGCACTCGACGGTCGACATCGCGGTGGAGGCGATGAAGCACGGCGCCATCGATTTCCTGGTGAAGCCGTTCCCCTTCCAGTCGCTCGACGCGGCCGTGCAGCGCGCGTTGCAGACGGCGCGCACGCGGCGCCAGATCGCCGCGCTCACGGCGGAGCGGAAGAACGGCGCGCCCGCCCTGGATGCCCTGGTCGGTCGCTCGGCGGCCATGGAGGCGATCCGCAACATGGTGACGCGCCTGGCGGCGAGCGACGCCACCACGGTCCTCGTCGAGGGAGAGAGCGGCGCGGGCAAAGAGGTGGTCGCGCGGGCGATCCACTTCGAGAGCGGGCGCGCCGAGAAGCCCTTCATGCAGGTGAACTGCGCCGCGCTCCCCGAGCCGCTGCTGGAGAGCGAGCTCTTCGGGCACGAGCGCGGCGCCTTCACCGACGCGCACACGCAGAAGCGCGGGCTCTTCGAGAGCGCCGAGGGCGGGTCGGTCATGCTGGACGAGATCGGCGACCTGCCGGCGGGCGGGCAGGCCAAGCTCCTGCGCCTCCTGGAGAACAAGACCTTCCGCCGCGTGGGCGGCGTGCAGGAGTTCCGGACCGACGTCCGGGTGCTGGCCGCCACCAACGTGGACCTCGAGGAGCGGGTGGCGGAGGGGCGCTTCCGCGCCGACCTCTTCTTCCGGCTCAACGTGGTCCGCATCGTCATGCCCTCGTTGCGCGAGCACGCGGAGGACATCCCGACGCTGGCCGCGCACTTCATCGCCCGCTTCAACCAGGAGATGAAGCGGGAGGTGCGGGGCGTCTCGCCCGGCGCCCTGGACGCGCTGACGGGCTACCACTGGCCGGGCAACGTGCGCGAGCTGCGCAACGTGATCGAGCGCGCCTTCATCCTGCACGCCAGCGCCGACGAGATCCGCCCCGAGCACCTCTCGCCCGAGATCCGGCGCACCCTCCAGCCGAAGAAGCCGGAGAAGCTCGTCCCGCCGGTCTCGGACCAGGGGCTCGTCCTGGACGACATCGAGCGGAAGCTCATCGCCGAGGCGATGGAGCGCGCGAGCGGCAACCAGTCGAAGGCGGCGCGGCTGCTCGGCATCAGCCGCGACACGCTCCGCTACCGCCTGAAGAAGCACGGCATGGCGGTGTAGGCCGGCCGGGCCCGCACGCGCCCGACGCGGCCGTCGGTCAGGGGAGGGCCCGATCGTCGCCGTCGGCCGGCGCTCCGCCGGTGGGCCACTCCACCTCCACCGCCAGGGCGTGCAGCGCCTGCCGTAGCTTCTCCTTGGCGCGGATCTCGAGCTGGCGCGCCCGCTCGCGGCTGAAGCCGAAGTGCTCGCCCAGCTCCTTCAGCGTCGCGGGGCGCTCGCCCATCACGCGCCGCTCGATGATGTAGCGCTCCCGCGGATCGAGGCGACCGAGCGCGTCGCCGACGCGGGCCGCCACCATCGTCCGCTCCTGCGCGCGCGAGAGCTCACGGTCCTGCGAAGGCCCCGGATCGGCCACGAAGTCGACGTGGCTGTGGCCCCCGTCGTCGCCCACGGGCGCGTCGAGCGAGAGGTCGCGCCCCTCCATCCGCTGCGACATCTCCTCGACCTCGCCCGGCTTCACCTGCAGCTTCCGGGCGAGGCGCGTGGTCTCCTCGTCGTGGGGGTGCAGCCCCGGGTCGCCGTCCATCCGGTCGAGCTCGCGGCGGGCCCGGCCCAGCGAGAAGAAGAGCTTCCGCTGCGCCTGGGTGGTCCCGAGCTTCACGAGCGACCACGAGCGGAGGATGTGGTTCTGGATGTAGGCCCGGATCCACCAGACCGCGTAGGAGATGAGCCGGATCTCCCGCTCCGGATCGAACTTCTGCACGGCCTTCATGAGGCCGATGTTCCCCTCCTGGATGAGGTCGGTCATCGTGAAGCCGTAGGAGCGGTACTCGTACGCGATCTTCACGACGAAGCGGAGGTTCGCCGTCACCAGGCGGTGCGCCGCCCGGGTGTCGCCCTTCTGGCGGTAGGTGCGCGCGAGGCTCCGCTCCTCCTCGACCGTCAGGAGCGGGAACCGGTTGATCTCGGCGAGGTAGAGCTCGAGCGAGCCTGCCGCGCCGTGAACGAGCTCTCTCCTCATCGCGCCTCCGCGCTGCCGTCACGCCACCCCAGACACCGATACCTCTCGGGACGAGATCAAGCAACCCGGGTGCCAGCCGGCGGGGGCGACGCGAAGACGAAGGATTGCAGCCGACTGGCGTCGGAGGAGCCCACCGCCCGCCCGCTGCAGGTGGGGAATTCTTACCGATTGGACGACTTCCTCCCCATCGCGCCCCGCCCGGCCATGCTCGCCGCCTCCGCGCGGGGGCACCCCAGAAAGGCGGCGCTCACGCTCTTGAGCTCTCCCGGAGCGCGCGTTTTCATGGCAGCCCGGTCCCGGCTGCGAAACGATCCCGTGCCTGCTGCGAGCGCACACCCTTGAGCGACAGGTCTCCTTCCACCTCCGGGGCGGAGTCGGCGCCGGCCGTCCCGGAGGCGACGGGCGAGGCCGAGCAGCGCGGGAGCCTCCTAGGGTTCGTGGCCCACGAGGTGCGGAACCCGCTCTCCACCGCGCTGTGGAGCGCGGAGCTCCTGGCGCGGCTCTCGCCGGAGGAGCGCGCCGGGGCGCGTGGCCAGAAGCTGGCCGGGATGTGCCTGCGGTCGCTCCAGCGGCTGCGGCTGCTGGTCGAGGACCACTTCCTGGCGGAGCGGCTCGAGGCGGGCGGCATGCCCATGAGGCGAGAGGAGGTGCCGCTCCGCGAGGCGCTGGAGGCGGCGCGAACGCGGGCGGGGCCGGCCGCGGTCGACGTGGCGGTCGCGGAGGACGTCACGGCCTGGGCCGACCGTGGGCTGGTCGAGCGCGCGCTCGAGGGCATCCTGGCGGTCGTGGGGCGTGACGGGGCGGTGGCCAGCGTGGTCGCGGCGCGGGGTCCGGACGGCGTGGCGCTCACCTTCCGAGGTGCGCCGCTGGCGGCCGACGCCCTGCAGCCGCCGCGCAAGGGGACGGCCTCGGATCCGAGCGGGCGGGCGCTGTCGCTGCACGTGGCGGCGCGAGCGGCGCAGGTGCTCGGCGGCTCCCTGGCGGCGGCCGGTGGAGGACTGGTCCTGCTCCTGCCCACACCGCCCGACGCGGCGTGACCGGCCTGACGCCCTGTCGTCGCAAGTGGCTGCCGTCACGGCACATCCCGCCCGGCCGGCGAGTTGACAGGCAGGGCCCACTCGGCTAAAAGCACGCCTCCCCTGCGCCACGGGCGCGGGTCTCCACGGCACGTCCTCCCCGGCAGCGCACGCGGGGCGGACCAATGCGAGGTGTCTCCATGGCGACGGGTCTCCTGGCGAAGAAGGTCGGCATGACCCAGATCTTCGACGCCGCCGGCGATTGCATCCCGGTGACGGTGCTCGAGTGCGGTCCCTGCACGGTCGTCCGGCGCAAGACGGCCGAGAAGGACGGCTACGACGCGGTGGTGATCGCCTTCGGGCCGATCGACGCGAAGCACGAGCACAGGCTCTCCAGGGCCGAGGTGGGCGTCTTCAAGAAGGCGGGCACGCCCGTCTTCCGCCACCTCCAGGAGGTCCGCCCCAGGGACGCCAAGGTCCTCGGTGACGTGAAGGCGGGCGACGTGCTCACCGTCGACAAGGTCTTCAAGGTCGCGCAGCGGATCGACGTGACGGGCCTCACGAAGGGGCGCGGGTTCCAGGGCGTCTTCAAGCGGTGGGGCATGAAGGGAGCCGCGCGCGACAGCTCCACCGCGCACGAGCACCACCGGCACGTGGGCGCCGTTGGCCAGCGCAAGACGCCGGGCAAGGTCTGGAAGGGCAAGCACCTCCCCGGCCACCTCGGCGTGGAGCAGGTCACCATCCAGAACCTGACGGTGGCCGGCATCGAGGCCGACCGGAACCTGCTGCTCGTGAGCGGCTCCGTCCCGGGTCACGCCGACGCGCTGCTCTTCGTGAACACGGCCGTGAAGGGGCAGCCGCGGCCCAAGCAGAAGCAGGAAGAGCGCCAGCGCGCGAAGCCGAAGGTGTGAGCGCGCCGGCGCCGGGGCGACCACCGCCGGGCGCGCCGCGCGCGCGCCGGCGTCAGGCCTGCGCCACGGCCGAGCCGCGCTTGCGATCGCGCTCCAGCTTGTAGCGCGTGTTGGGGTCGAGGAACTTCTTCCGCAGACGGAGGCTCCGCGGCGTCACCTCGACCAGCTCGTCCTCGGCGATCCACTCCAGGGCGCGCTCCAGCGACATCTCGCGCGGCGGCGTGAGGAGGATGTTGTCGTCGCGGCCGGCGGCCCGGATGTTGGTGAGCTTCTTCTCCTTGCAGATGTTGAAGTCGAGGTCGTTGTCGTGGCCGTGCTCGCCCACGATCATCCCGGTGTAGACGGGATCGCCCGGCTTCACGAAGAGCGCGCCGCGCTCCTGCCCGTAGAAGCAGGCGTAGGCCACCACCTCGCCCTCGCGGTCGGAGACGATGGCGCCGCTCTTCCGCTTCTCGATGCGCCCCTGCCAGGGCTCGTAGCCGTCGAACTGCGACGACAGGATGCCCTCGCCGCGGGTGAGGGTGAGGAACTCGCCGCGGAACCCGATGAGGCCGCGGGCGGGGACGCGGAACTGGAGCCGCGTGCGCCCGGAGCCGAGCGGCTGCATGTCCACCATCCGCCCCTTGCGCGGTCCCAGGTTCTGGGTCACTCCGCCCACCGCGTCGTCGGGCAGGTCGCACACGAGCAGCTCCATCGGCTCGTGGAGCTCGCCGTCGAGCGTCTTCAGGATCGGCTCGGGGTTGGAGACGGTCAGCTCGTACCCCTCGCGCCGCATGTTCTCGACGATGACGGCCAGCTGCAGCTCGCCGCGCCCCACCACCTTGAACGCGTCGGGCGTCTCGGTGTCCTCGACCCGGATCGACACGTTCCGGTACGCCTCGCGGTAGAGGCGCTCCCGGATGTTGCGGCTGGTGACGTATTTGCCCTCGCGGCCGGCGAAGGGGCCGTCGTTCACGCGGAAGATCATCGACATGGTGGGCTCCTCCACGCTGATGCGCGGGAGCGCCACCGGGAAGGCGGGATCGCTGATGGTGTCGCCGATGCCGATCTCCTCGGCGCCCGCGATGCACACGATGTCCCCGGGCCCGGCGTCCTTCACCTCGACGCGCTTGAGCCCGTCGAAGGCGTAGAGGCGCACCAGCCGAGCCGGGACGACGCGCCCCTCCTCCCGGATCACGGCGATGGCGTCGCCCTCGTGGGCCACCCCCGAGGCGATGCGGCCGATGGCGAGCCGGCCCACGTAGTCGTCGTAGTCGAGGTTGTCGATCAGCAGCTGAAGCCCCTCGCGCTCGGCGGGGGGCGGCGCGGGGATGTGGTCGAGGATGGCGTCGAAGAGCGGCCGCAGCCCGTCGGCGCGGAGCGCCTCGGCCACCGTGCGGGCGGCCCGGCCCTCCCGGGCCACCGTGTAGAGGACCGGGAAGTCGATCTGGTGCTCGTTCGCCCCGAGGTCGATGTACAGCGAGTAGACGAGGTCGAGGACCTCCTTCGGGCGGGCGTCCTGCCGGTCGATCTTGTTGATGACCAGGA